>CAYSSQ010000005.1:0-46837 GCA_964433825.1 uncultured Prochlorococcus sp.
GAATGCAGCGAACTCATAATTCGCCTTAGGCGAGTTCGATCCTCGCCACCCCCACTAATAATTTTTGTTTTGAATGAAAATAACTCTTATCTTATTTCTTTTTATATTTCCAGCATTCTTTGCTGCAAGTGAGCTCTCTGTTTTGCTTATTAGACCTAGTAAAGTCTTGAGATTAATAGATGAAAAAAAGAAAGGTGCATATTCCATTCTCAAAATACAAAAGAGATTCAGATCATCACTTATTACTTCACAATTTGGTGTAACAATTTCTCTTATAGCCATTGGATGGTTAGGGAATAGCTTAGCTAAAGATTTTTGGAAACCCAATAGTTTTGAGAATAGATTATTAGATCTAGGATTATTCTTTTTGATAGTTCTTATATCTACTCTTATATCTGGTCTAATACCAAAAGCGATTGTAATAAATAATCCAGAGTCAGCTGCTTTAAAATTAACAAATATATTTGATTCAGTGCGTCGCGGAATGCATCCATTAGTTTCATTAGTAGAATTTTTTACAAGTGCTTGCCTAAAATTACTAAAACTAAATAATAAGTGGGATTCACTTAACTCAGGTTTATCTGCAGGTGAACTAGAGACTTTAATAGAAACAAATAACGTTACAGGATTAAAGCCAGATGAAAAAAATATAATTGAGGGAGTTTTTGCATTAAAAGATACTCAAGTTAAAGAAGTAATGATCCCGAGAGCAGATATGGTCACTTTGCCAAAAGATATAACCTTTACCGAACTGATGAAAAAAGTGGATAAGACTAGACATGCTCGATTCTTTGTTATTGGCGAATCCTTAGATGAAGTCCTGGGTGTTTTAGATCTGCGCTACTTAGCTAAACCAATATCAAAAAATGAAATGAGTGCGAATACTTCATTAGAACCATTTTTATTACCAGTAACGAAAGTTTTAGAGACTTGCTCACTTGCGGAGATACTTCCATTAGTAAGAGACTATAATCCATTTCTACTTGTTGTAGATGAACATGGAGGGACTGAGGGTCTAATAACAGCTGCTGATTTGACAGGAGAGATTGTTGGGGAAGAGTTTCAAAGCAATAAAATTTATTCTGAAATGAAACCCCTTGATAATTTATCTCAGAAATGGTCTTTGGCAGGAAAATCAGAGATCATAGAAATTAATAAAAGACTAAAATGCTCAATTCCTGAGGGACAAGATTATCATACACTTGCTGGTTTCCTTTTAGAAAAATTCCAAAAGGTTCCAAAAATTGGCGATATATTAGAATTTGAAAGCATTAAATTTGAAATTATTTCTATGTCTGGTCCAAAAATTGATCGTGTAAAAATAATCCTACCAAAAAACTAATTTTGTCATCTCATGAACGATAATATTTATAAAATATGGATCTAAAGAAATGAAACCAGCCTCATCACCAGTAAAGGTTGGAGTCATAGGTATTGGGAATATGGGCTGGCATCATGCGAGAGTGCTTAGCTTATTAAAAGATGCTGACTTAGTCGGAGTCGCTGACCCCAACATCAAAAGAGGAAAATTAGCAATTGAGCAATTTCAATGCGAGTGGTTTGCAGATTATCATGATCTCATACCAAAAGTCGATGCTATTTGTATTGCTGTTCCAACTTTATTACATCATCAAGTTGGCTTAGACTGCCTAAAGGCAGGAATTAATGTCTTAATTGAAAAGCCAATTGCTGCGAGCGAGGCTGAAGCTGAAGAATTAATTAATGAATCAAATAAAGCTAATTGTCTCTTACAAGTAGGGCATATTGAGAGATTTAACCCAGCATTTAGAGAATTAAACAAAATTATTAATAATGAAAAAATAGTTGTATTGGAAGCAAGAAGGCATAGTCCTAATGCTGATAGAGCAAATGATGTATCTGTAGTGATGGATTTGATGATACATGATATTGACTTAACGCTTGAATTAGTAAATTCTCAAATAAAAAAAATATCAGCTGTTGGTGGGAGGAATAGTGCTGGATTAATTGATTATGTAAATGCGACTTTAGTTTTCAGCAATAATGTAATTGCAAGTTTAACTGCTAGCAAAATGAGTCATAAGAAAATTCGAAGTTTAAGTGCACACTGTCAGAATGGACTTGTAGAAACTGATTTTCTTAATCATACCTTGCAGATACATAGGAAATCTAACGAATCATACACCGCAGAGCACGGAGAACTAGTATATCGAAATGACGGATTTGTTGAAGAAGTCAGCACAACATCAATAGAACCACTTTATGCGGAGCTTGAACATTTTCTTAAATGCGTTCAAGGAAAAGAGTTACCTGAGGTCGATGGAGAACAAGCATCAAGAGCCCTTATAATAGCTGATTTTATAGAATGTGCGGTAGAAAAACCTGGAGAGAGTATTTCGCTTAAAACACTCATTTAGGAGTTTAAATTCTTATTTGAAACCAACTGCTGCTTGCCAAACAAAAACTAGCAAAAAGAAAAAAAGTGGTATCAAGGGTAGTACATCTACTGTTGGAGCAAATGCTTTGTATGCCTCTGGGAGTTCAGCGAATGTATTAAAAAAAATCAACACCTCTAAAAGAAAATTAATGAATTACATTAAGACGTTACCATGTATGGTGAGCAATGGAGGATCTTTTCCAAGGAGCGAAATCTATTGTAAAACAATTATCTTTTATCGCACTTGAAATTGAATTTGTAAATCTTATTAAATGACTTACATTATGCAAACTTATTAGAGTTAAGCCTAATAACTCATCATTCTTAATTAAGTGGTGTAAATATGCTCGAGAATAATTCTTGCAAGTTTCGCATAAACAGGTTTTATCTATCGGAGAATAATCATTTTTAAAACGAGCGTTTCGTAAATTCCACCTCTCATCATTATAAAAAGCAGTTCCGTGTCTGCCTAATCTTGTTGGTAAAACACAGTCAAACAAATCAAATCCCTGAGAAACAGCTAATGTTATCTCTCTAAAAGATCCAATTCCCATTAAGTATCTAGGCTTATCTCTAGGCAGAAATTTTGGAACAAATTTGATTACATCATGAATAAGATCAATACTCTCTCCAACACTTACACCACCAACTGCTATTCCTGGTAAATCAAAAGAGCTCACAAACTTAGCACTTGATTCTCTTAAGTAGGGATATTTTCCTCCTTGAACAATCCCAAAAAGGGCTTGATTTGAATTCAACTTTTTATTTACACATCTCTCTAACCAACAATTAGTTCTTTTAAGAGATGCTTCAATTTCATTTTCACTAGAGGTATGAGGTGGGCAGTGATCAAATGCCATTACAACATCTGATCCAAGATCCATTTGAATATCCATTATTTTTTCTGGATTAAGATAAATATGGCTCCCATCTCTTGGATTTTTAAATTCAACTCCTTCATCTGAAATCTTATTTAACTTTGCAAGGCTAAAAACTTGATAACCGCCTGAATCAGTCAGAATTGGCTTATCCCAATTCATGAATCTATGAAGGCCTCCTGCTTCCTTAATAATTTTCTCTCCAGGTTGTAAGTGCAAATGAAAAGTATTAGATAAAATCATAGAGGCACTAGTATCATTTAATTGAAGAGAGGATATTCCTTTAACTGTCCCAAGTGTTCCAACCGGCATAAATCTAGGTGTTAGAACACTCCCATGAGGTGTTTTAAAAACCCCAGTCCTTGCAGATGTATTATTACAAAAAGCTGTTATTTCAAAATTAAACACAAATTTGTCAAATAATTGTTTATTACTTCTTTATTAAATCTAGCCTATTATCGAGTGAAGCTTTAATGTCTAAAACTATTAAAAAACTTCTTAATAATTTTGCTGGTGCTTGGATCTTTTATACAACATTTCCTCAATTACCATTAATTCCGCCTGAATTTAAAAATATTGCTCAATTTGCACCTCTTATGGGAGTAATAATAGGCTGTTTACAAAGCCTAATTTTTTTAATTTTTCTCGGTAACAATTGGTCAATAGAATCTAGCATTTTATTTTGTTTAGCCTCTGGATATTTAATAACAGGAGGACTTCATATTGATGGTTTTATGGATACTATTGATGGAATTTATGCTGGCAAAAAGAAAATGCTCAAAGCCATGAAAGATAGTAGAGTTGGTGCTTTTTCTGTTCAGGCATTAATTTTAATAACCTTTATTCAATTTGCCTCTTTGTTAAAATTACAAACCCAATTAGTTTATGTTCTACCTATATGCATATTTTTTGGAAGATTTTCAACGCTTCTATATATAGAAAAATACAAATATATTACTCACAAGAAAAAATCAATCTCTCACAAAAAGCATTGGAGAGGATTCTTAAGAGAGTCAAATGTATCTTTCTGTATAATTTTAATAACCTTCATAATTTTAATAATTTGCTTCAAAGAAATTTTATTAAAACTATCAATAGTATTTATATTAGGATTAATTTTTTGCTGGCTTATAATAAGTTTTTTAGGTAAGACAGTGAAAGGTTTTAATGGAGATACCTGCGGTGCAAGTGTGGTTTTAGTGGAGACTTTATTGATGTTCACTTCCGCAATAATTTTTTAGGAATCCTAAAGAAAAAAATATTTGTATAGTGATTTTTTTTGATGTGGGATTCTGTAATGATATTTATGTCTTTTATATTTTCTAATAATATTAAATCTCCCTTGATATCCCTTGCTAATTTCCTTGCTAAGTAAAGACCAACGCCAGTACCCTCTTTTTCTTTTGATGCAATACCTCTAAAACCATTTTCAAATATTCTTTCACTTTCATCATTAGGAATTTTGGTACCATTATCAAACATATATAAACCATCCTCACTCATATATATCCCTATTTCAGCGCTTGCATCGGAATACTTAAACGCATTTTCTAATAAATTTGCAACTATTTCAGCAATTACTCTATATTTAAACGAGATTTTTCTTATTGACCAGTCTGGCCAATAAGAAGGTTGAATCCAAGATCGATTTTGCAATTTAGCATTAGCTCTACCCCTCTCTAAAATAGGTGTAAGTAATTCCTTTATAGAAGTATTTTCACCAGGATCTAAATTGGGTAGTAATAGTAATCTCTCATTTCCAATTCCAAAAGGAATTTTTAAGGATTTATTTACCTTTTCAAATGAACTTACGTAATTGTTAATTTGATTTTGTTCGGAGATCATACTCTCCACTAGTTCGATAGCTGCCTTATCAGAGCCAAGTCTTTTAATTAATAATTTTGCATATGTTCTCAATGCAGCAAGTGGATTTCTTAACTGATGAATAATTGCCCCTACTTGGTTTCTTAAGAAACGAATTTCATCTTCATTTTTTTGTCTTGCTATTTCAATCGAAAAAGTTTTAGCTAATGATATGGATAAAGCTTTTAACCTTGAATCCAGAAGTTTTGGCCATTCACTCCTCGTGAAGCATGTTTCTACTCTAAGAACACCAATTAAAATATCTCTATTTTGAAGTGGATACCATCTTCTATTAGGTGAGGCAACTTTTAATTCTGGATCATCGTCAATTGGAAGTAAAAATTTATTATTTTCTGGCCATTGAGAAAATAATTCAAATCCAGCCTTAGATCCCTCTCTAGCAGAAGCTATGTATATTACTAAATGCTCCACCCCTGAAGAGCACCCGAAGCTTTCAAGCTGTTTCAAGACCAAATTCTTAAATTCATTCGAAAGCTTCATAAATTATTAAGTAAGAATTAAATATTAAAGAAAAATTAAAAAAAAACTTGTAAAATCTGAAAAAAGTATTAAGATTGTTAGGAAGGCCTGACTTAAGTCATCCTTAATTATGAATTTCTTCATAATTAATATGCTACATCAGAGGTTGATGGGTCCTCTATGTAAATATTGAGTGAATTTCTAGTCACAAAATAGAAATAATTAAATTAATTTTCATCGAAAATTGAATTTTAACTAAGAAACAACGGAATTAAACTAATGTCAAAAAAAAGAAAAAGGATTAGCAGAAGAAGATTAGCTGGACAACGAGTTATGTCGCATGTACCCATCTATCATATTGAGACTGGTAAACACAAGCCTGTTACTGCAGCCAGAAGATTTATTGCTGAGAATGGATTGTCTGCTCCTTCAGTCTTTAATGTAAGAAGAAATGAGCACACCACGGATAGATTCTTTTGGGGAGAAAAAGGATTATTTAGTGCTCAATATGCAGAAGAGAATCATTTCCTCTTCCCATCATTGAAAAGAGTTGTTGAGGGCATTGGTGAAGAAAAAATTTTTGAAGGTCTAGAACTATCAGCAGATGATTGGGAGGAAATTGAAGAATACGAATACGCATTCGTCTAAAAAATTAATTTGATCTGAGATTGGACTGCTTCTATTACAGCAATATCAATCTCATGATTGCCTTCAAATTCAATTATTTCGCATTGAGAGTCCAAAACTGATTCTAATTTTTGATAAATTTCTCTTGATCTAAGGTTAGGAACAATCTGATCATTTATACCATGACTTAACAATACTCTTGGCACCCGTTTAGGAGGCTTCCAATCAGGATGAAGGTAACCACTACATGCAACTATTAAACCAAAATCAAAATCAATTCCGGAAGCAATAGACATTGCTGCACCTTGAGAGAAACCTAATAAGATTGTGTTTTTAAAGGGAATTCTACTTTTACCGAATTCTCTCAATGTTAGTTTTAATTTCTGTACTTCTTTTTTAGCCTCATCCCACTTTGCTGGAAACAATCCATACCATTGCCTCAAATTATTTTCTTTATTAGTATTAGGTGCCATCAACGAAATTATTTCAAACTCCAGAACAGAATCTTGAATTATTTGATTAGCTACGGGTAAAAGGTCATAAGCATCTGCACCCCAACCATGCAAAAGGATAATTCTATGAGTAGCACTTTGATTGCCAATCGAAACATATTCATGATGTATTTGAGATTTCACTTTATATTCTTAGGTAAATAGAAAAATCTTTTAATGTCTCCATTAGCACTTGTTAGCGTCTCCGATAAAACGAACATTATCCAACTCTCAAAAGTTTTAGTTGAAAAATTTGGTTATAAAATTATATCAAGCGGAGGAACCGCAGATTATCTAATTAATTCAAATATTCCTGTTCTTAAAGTTTCTGAATACACTAACTCACCTGAAATTCTTAATGGAAGAGTAAAAACTTTGCATCCAAAGATTCATGGAGGAATTCTGGCTAAAAGATCAAACGATAGCCATATAAAGGAATTAAAGGAAAATAAAATTGAACTAATTGATCTAGTAGTTGTTAATTTATATCCCTTTCAAAAAAAAATTGATGAAAAATGCGACTGGGAAGAAGCCATTGAGAATATAGATATTGGAGGGCCATCAATGATAAGATCTGCGGCTAAAAATCATAAAGATGTTTCTGTTCTTGTCAATCCAAATCAATATGATGAATTCATTAAGATGCTTAGCAACGGAAATGTTGATAATTCCTACCGGACAAAATTAGCTTACGAAGCTTTTCAACATACAGCAAATTATGATGCAATTATATCTAATTGGATAAGCGAAGAAAAGAAAATTGCTCCTCAATTTCATATCGAACCCTACCCATTAATTAGAAGTCTTAGATATGGAGAGAATCCTCATCAAGAAGCGAAATGGTATGGTTTAAAGGATTGGGGCTGGAATGCTGCGAAACAAATTCAAGGTAAAGAATTAAGCTATAACAATCTCTTAGATCTAGAAGCTGCTCTAACAACAATACTTGAATTTGGATATGAAAATAAAACGCATTTAAACAATTCAAATCTAGTTAATGCTGCAGTCATACTAAAACACAATAATCCATGTGGTGCAGCGATAGGAGAGTCTTTATCGAAGGCTTTTGAAAAAGCTCTAGAATGTGACTCAATAAGTGCATTCGGCGGAATAGTCGCCTTTAATAAAAAAGTTGATTCCAAAACTGCTGAACTACTGTCAAATATATTTCTTGAATGCATAGTAGCCCCATCTTTTAGCAAAGATGCTTTATCTATTTTAAGTAAAAAAAGAAATTTAAGATTATTAGAGTTAAATAAAAATATGATTATTCCCAATCATAAAGGTTCATGTAAATCAATAATGGGGGGATTGTTAATACAAGATTTCGATAATAAGATAGTTAATTCACAAGAATGGAAAACCGTTACACAAAAAAAACCATCAGAGCAGCAACTAAAGGATCTAGAGTTTTCTTGGCAAATATGTAAACATGTAAAATCCAATGCAATCGTAATTGCTAAGAATCAAAAGACTATTGGGATTGGAGCTGGCCAGATGAATAGGGTTGGATCAGCTAAAATTGCCCTAGAAAATGCTGGCAATAACTGTCAGGAAGCAGTATTGGCAAGTGATGGATTCTTTCCATTCTCGGATACTGTAAGCATTGCCCATGAATATGGAATTAAAGCAATTATTCAACCAGGAGGAAGTATGAGAGACGAAGAATCTATAAAGAAATGTGATGAAAAAGGTATATCAATGATATTCACACAAAGAAGACACTTTCTACACTAATTAGATTTTGGATAATAGGTAATTTTATTTGTTTTTCTAAATAAAGCTAATCTTCCTGGACCAGCGCATAAGAAGTATAGAGAAATTGCCCCATATATGAAAGACAGCTCAAAAGCATAATTATGTCCCTCAACAACTGCAAGAGGGAATCCTTCTAGACCAGTATCTAACATATGAAAATAAACCGCAAATGCCATAGTAGAGAAAAGACCCAAAGATGATAATCTCGCAAAAATTCCTGTTGCTAAACCTACTGGACAAACTAGTTGAGTAATGGCTGCACCAAATGTCCAAATGACTGGGTCCCCAGGTAGGAAAGGAAAATATTTACCAACCACAAATTCAGCGAATCCTTGAGGATCTTGAAGTTTTTCAAGCCCATGATGGATCATTAATGCACTAAACCCAACTCTCAAAATAAAAATAGATAATTCTCCTAATATGTTTACATCAGGATTTGATGTGGGGTTTGCTACTACTACCTCAACTTTTTGAGGAGCTTTTGATGAATTCATTTTTGCCGTTTGATTTTGATCAGTTGGTGAAGTGTCTTCCATGCTGCTTTGAATTTTTATTATTCTAAATAATAATGTATTAATTTAGGAAATTTTAAATAAATGGATTAAAAATCTAATTGAATATCAAAATTAATTTGTAATTTCCACAAGTTTTTCTATAACATCAGCTACTACTTTATCTGGTGTAGATGCTCCAGATGTTATTCCAACAGTTATTTGACCTTTAGGTATAAAATCTTTTTTTAATACTAATTCAGACTCAAGTGGCTTATGACAAATAGAATTATTTTCTACAGATATTCTATCTGGTGTGTCTATATGAAAAGATTGAATATTATTTGTAATTGCTATTTCTTGTAAATGAGTAGTATTAGAAGAATTAAATCCACCTATCACAACAAGGATATCTAAATCCTCATCAACTAAAGAAAACATTGCATCTTGCCTCTCCTCAGTAGCATCACAAATAGTATTAAAAGCTAAAAAATGATCATTAATATTAGCTGGACCATACTTCTTTAACATTGTATTTTCAAATAATTTTCCAATCTCTTCTGTTTCACTTTTAAGCATTGTAGTTTGATTTGCAACACCTATTCTCTCTAAATGAATATCAGGATCAAAACCTGAAGAGCATGCTTTTGAAAATTTTTTCATAAATTCCTCTTTATTTACATTGCCGAGAATATAGTTTGAGACATATTCAGCCTCTGCTAAATCAAATACAACTAAATAAGTTCCAGCGAAAGATGTTGTGGCTAAAGTTTCTTCATGCTTATATTTACCATGAATAATAGATGTAAAAGTATGTTTTTTATGTTTTTCAACTGAATGCCATACCTTTGAAACCCATGGACATGTTGTATCTATTATGTGACATTCTTTTTCGTGTAAAAGCTGCATCTCTTGAACTGTGGCACCAAATGCGGGCAATATAACCACATCTCCATGGGATACTGCTGAAAAATCTTTTATACCATTTTTTGCAGAAATAATCTTTACGTTCATTCGACTTAAATGATTATTTACTGATGGATTATGAATAATTTCATTTGTCATCCAAATAGTCTCTTTGGGATAATGTCTTCTAGTTTCATATGCCATAGCAACAGCTCTCTCTACACCCCAACAAAAACCAAAGGATTTAGCTAATTGAATTTTTAATCTCCCTTCTTGATAAGTAAAATTATTCTCTCTAATAGAAGCTATTAATTCGCTTTGATATGACTGGCCTAAAGTCTTAGCACGTTTTGTAGGGGATTCGAACCCTCTGCGGTTATATCTCCCTGAATGTTGTATAGCGTGTTTTATAGCTTGAGTATCCATGCCTTTGATCTTACATCATTTTGATTAGAAATATAAGATAAAAAAAAACCTGACATATGTCAGGTTTTTTTTATAAGATTTAATTATTTAGAAGATACAAAATCAGGATAAGCTTCCATCCCATGTTCTCCGATATCAAGGCCTAAAACCTCCTCATCTTCAGAAACACGAATACCACCAAATAAGCCTCCAATCACTGACCAGGCAACCCAGCATGTAATTAAAGTCCAAATAGCATAAGCTGCGCAACCTAAAGCCTGTACAAAGAATTGATTAAGGCCTCCACCTACTAAGAAACCTAGAGCAGTTCCATCTCCTTGAATATCAAATCCCCAAAGACCAACTACTAATGTACCCCAGACACCGCAAACACCGTGAACAGAAAATGCACCAACAGGATCATCTATCTCAGCAGCATCTAAAGCAGCTACGGAAAAGACGACAATTACACCGCCTATGAGTCCCGCCAACCATGAACCTACCAATGTTAAATTTGCACATCCTGCAGTAATACTAACTAGTCCTGCCAAAATACCATTAATAATCATTGTTAAGTCTGGCTTACCTGAGGTTAAAGTTGAAATAATTGTTGCTCCAATGGCGCCACCCGCAGCTGCAAGTGTCGTTGTGACGGCTACATAAGGGACCCACTGATCCATAGCAAGTTGCGATCCAGGATTAAATCCATACCAGCCTATCCATAACACCAAAGCTCCAAGGGTAGCAATTGCCATATTATGTCCTGGCATTGCCTGAGGCTTCCCATCAAGGAACTTACCTATTCTGGGTCCTAGTAACATCGCTCCAACTAAACCGGCCCATGCACCAACAGAGTGAACTATGGACGAGCCAGCAAAATCAATAAAGCCAAGTTCAGCTAACCAGCCACCATTCCATTGCCAGCTGCCTGAGATAGGGTATATAAAAGCTGTGAGCACAAGAGCGAACACAACAAATTCACCAAATTTAACTCTTTCTGCAACCAAACCAGAAACTATTGTTGCGGCAGTACCTGCAAAGGCAGATTGGAAGAGGAAATCCACAGTAGGTACAAGTCCAGCATCTGCAACGGTCTCAGCTGTAACTGTTGGATCAAAAAATAGACCCCCGAAATAGAGCCAACCATCGGCCAGACTCCCACCATACATAATTGAGTAACCGATAAACCAATAAGCAGAAACAGCAAGGGCAAAAACAAAAAGGTTTTTAGCAAGAATGTTAACTGCATTTTTTGATCTACACATACCCGCTTCGACCATAGCGAAGCCTGCATTCATAAAGATAACTAGAATTGTAGCTATCAAAAGCCATAAATTATTGGCAAGAAAAGCTGCGTTCAATTCAGGTAGATCTGCAGCATGTGCTGAAAGATTAAAAATACCTAAACCCAAAAGAGCTAAAGGAACAGTCGCAAGCCATATAAGAGAGCGATTTGAACTGAATCCTCTGATACTTTTTAATAAAAGCAAAGGACCATTTGCAAGACTTACATCTTGAAGCTTGGGTCGAGAGCGCCTTGAAGGCGTTTGGAAAGTTGTAGTCATAAATTTTCTTGAACATAAGAAAACAGGTTTCTCCGTTTTCTCCATATATAATTTTGAACATGAAATTTATTAGTGTCGAGTAGTTGTTGATACAATTTTGTCAGTTCATTTTCAGCAAAAAAAAAAAAATTTTTTTTTAGTTACTTAGAAAAAACTTTTTTATAGATTTAATCCTCAACAATAGGAATAAATCTATCCCAAGAAATATAGGATTTATTAAAAGAAAAACTACATGGAATAACAATTAAGCCATTATTAATTGCACTTCTAAAAAGCAAGCCATAATCTGGATCTGCCTCATCTCCAGGACGAAAATAATTTATATCAGTACGCGTAATGCAAGGTATTAGGATACTTTTTGAATTGGGAATACATGATACAAGATCCTTTAAATGTTTTTGGCCTCTTAAGGTAACTGTATCCGGGAACAGCGCAATATCCTTATATCTCCATGTAGTATTTTTGACTTCGATATAGATATTGCGTTTATCAGGATTTGAAGATTTTGGAGTTAAAAAAAAATCAATCCTACTTTTCATATTTTCACCATAAGCTTTTTCTGATTTTATTAGACTAATTTCTCCAATATATTTTTTTAAGATTCCCTTTTCAATAACTCTCCGAATCAATTTATTAGCGAGCAATGTATTAATCCCTACCCACTGTTTTATACCTTTATTTTCTATTACTTCTATCTGTTCCATTGTCCAGGAAAGTTTTCTTTTTGGCGAATCTGAGAAACTTAATCTTACTTTTGATTTAGAATTTAAAAGGCCCTTCATTGGGCCAGTATTAGGACAATGTGCAGTAACTATACTTCCATCATTTAACTGAACATCTGCAAGAAATCTTTTATATCTTTTGATCAAAATACCCTCTACGAGAGGTTCAAAAGCAAGTAGTTTTTCTCCCATTTTGTTATCAATTTGAAAATTAAATATAATAGATTTAATTATTTTCAACTTTAATACATAGCAATAATTAATGAATTCAATTTTGAGAAATAACGCTTTTTACATATCAGCAGGTACATTAATAAGCAAATTATTCGGATTTTTTAGACAAATAACAATCGCTGCAGCATTTGGAGTTGGAGTAATATACGATGCTTTCAATTATGCCTATATAATTCCAGGTTTTTTAATTATTATTATTGGCGGCATAAATGGGCCATTACATAACGCTATTGTTTCGATATTAACTCCAATAAACAAACAAAAGGCAGGACTAATATTAACAAGAGTTAGCATTAAACTAACAATTTTATTTGGTCTATTAGGTCTAATAATTTTTTGTAATGCAATATTTTTCATTAAATTACTGGGGCCAAACTTAGATTTTGAAACACAAAAAATAGCTGCAATGCAGCTAAAAATTCTATCTCCATGTATACCTTTTTCAGCTTTTATTGGTCTAAGCTATGGTGCATTAAACTCAAGAAATAAATTTTTCTTTTCTAGTTTAAGCCCCTCTTTCATTAGTTTAACCACTATTTTATTTATAACATTTGCTTGGGCAACACATAATACAAGTGCCTCAAATTCTCATTTATTAGAATCTCAAATACTTGCTATTGCCACAACAACTGGTACTTTAATTCAATTTATAATACAGATTGTGCAAATTTATAAAATTGGATTACTAAGATTCAGTTCTATCTGGCATGGTTTCTTTGATGAAGAAAAGAGAATATTTAATTTAATTATTCCTGCTTCATTTTCATCTGGCCTTGGCCAGATCAATGTATTTGTTGACATGTTTTTTGCATCAAGTTTTCCAGGTGCAGCTTCAGGTTTAGCATATGGAAATTTTTTAATTCAAGCCCCACTTGGTATTTTATCCAATGCATTAATACTGCCTTTCCTTCCAAAAATTTCAAAATTGATTAAAGCAAAAGAAAGCAAAAATCTGCAAAAAACCATTTTTAGGAATACCGAATATGTATTTCTAACAACATTCTTTTTAAGTGGAATATTTATAACTTTTAACAATGAAATAATAGAAGTTATTTTCCAAAGAGGAGCATTCAATAATGATGCCAGTCTTACTGTAAAAAAAATATTAATTGCTTATGCAATTGGGATACCCTTTTACTTATACAGAGATTTTTTAATTAGGATTTTTTATGCATTAGAAAAAATCAAATTACCTTTTAAATTATCCCTCCTTGGTATTGCATTAAATATTTCATTTGATTGGATTTTAATTGGCGGCCCCATAATTAATAAAGGAAATATTTTCCCTTTTAATTTTGGGATAAGTGGAATTGTCTTAGCTTCAGGATTTGTAAACTTTATTATTTCATTCTTATTAGCTATGAATTTAAAAATTAAAGATAGGACTTTAATAAATAATTTTTTATCTAAAAAAGTTTTATTAATCTTTTTAGCTTTTGTTTTAACTACATTCTTTTCTATTCAAATATCTAATTTATTCCAAATAAAAAATGAAGGTTTTTATAATAGTTGTTTAGAGTTATTTGCAGGATTTACTATATTTACAATTTTATACTTCATATTTACCAAATTTTTAAAAGTGAATTCAATTAAAATACAACTTTAATTTATTTGGATTTTTTTAATTATATCGATCGAGAAGTTCTTCAAGCTCAGTGATTTGATTTGAGGTAATAAATTTTGTGAGAGGAATTGTATCTTTACCTTCTCCTATTTTAACTGGGATGGCATCTAAACTTATTTTAGCTGCATTTAAGCTGCCTTTTTGGAGATTAGTAATGCATTCTATTGCAAGCTTTCTAGCAAGTCCTGCATCACCAAGATAAAGATTCCATTTTTCAATTTTTATGAAAATCTTATCTGCAATTTCATTTTCTAAATCACTAATCATTGTTAAAGATTTTGAAGTACTTTGAAGTCCTTATATCTTTCAATTAGAACGGCTCAAAAAACTCTTACTTAATAGAGTTGATAGAGTTCAAGTAAATAATAATAAATATTTTCACTGAAAGTCTTCTTTTTGTAAATAATCAAACGTTTAATTTAAATCTAGTTGACTTAGAGACCCTATAAAAGAGATATTACAATAATATGCGCCTGTAGCTCAGTGGATTAGAGCATCTGACTACGGATCAGAGTGTCGGGAGTTCGAATCTCTCCAGGCGCGTCATAAACTATGAAATAATTTTTTTATATTATTCTTAAATTTTTCTACTATAGTAATTTATATAAACAGCTGATTCTTATGAATATTTTAAAATCACTTTACGAAAGTGATCCGATAATATCAAAACTTATTAATCAAGAAAAAAATCGTCAAGAGACACATCTTGAACTAATTGCTAGTGAGAATTTTGCATCACTTGCTGTGATGGAAGCTCAAGGATCTGTTTTAACAAATAAATATGCTGAAGGTCTCCCTCAGAAAAGATATTATGGCGGTTGTGAATATGTTGATCAAATTGAAGAATTAGCTATAGAGAGAGCTAAAAGACTTTTTAATGCTCATTGGGCAAATGTTCAACCACATAGTGGAGCTCAAGCAAATGCTGCCGTTTTCTTAAATCTTTTAAAACCTGGAGATTCAATTTTAGGTATGGATTTATCACACGGAGGTCACCTTACACATGGATCACCTGTGAATATGAGCGGTAAATGGTTCAAGGCATTTCATTATGGCGTCGATAAGGAGACTAATCTCTTAAATTTTGATGAGATAAGAAAAATTGCTTTAGAAGTAAAACCAAAACTCATAATTTGCGGTTACTCTGCTTATCCGAGGATTATAAATTTTGAAGAATTTAGAAAAATAGCTGATGAAGTTGGTGCTTTGCTTATGGCAGATATCGCACATATAGCAGGTCTAGTGGCTAGCAAACTTCATCCAAATCCTATTAATTTTTGCGATGTTGTTACAACTACAACACATAAAACCCTTAGAGGTCCACGTGGAGGTTTGATTTTATGCAAAGATGAGGAACTTGGTAAGAAGTTTGATAAGTCAGTATTCCCGGGAACTCAAGGAGGACCATTAGAACATGTTATTGCTGCAAAGGCAGTTGCTTTTGGAGAAGCTCTACAACCAAGTTTTATAGAATATTCTGCTCAAATAATAAAAAACGCAAAGGCATTGGCCAATACACTTATGAGTAGAGGCATTGATATTGTGAGTCGAGGAACTGATAATCATATAGTTTTGCTTGATTTAAGAAGTATTGGGATTACTGGCAAAGTAGCTGATCTACTAGTCAGTGAAGTGAATATCACCGCGAATAAAAATACAGTTCCCTTCGATCCTCAGTCTCCTTTTGTTACTAGCGGCTTAAGACTTGGTACAGCAGCCCTTACCACAAGAGGCTTTGACGAAAACGCATTTATTGAAGTTGGTCAAATAATAGCCGATAGATTACTAAATCCTAGTGACAATTTAGTAGAAGGTGAATGTAAAAAAAGAGTTTTAAAATTATGTGATTGTTACCCTCTGTATGAAGGAAAGCTTGAACCATCTCTCTAATCAAAAGGGCATTAGGACAGTAGAAATATTATCTATTGGTAGTGAATTACTTCTTGGAAACATTCTTAATACAAATTCTCAATGGTTGGCAGAAGAATTATCTTCATTAGGTTTAAGTCATTTCAGACAAACAACAATTGGAGATAATCTTGATAGAATTACAAATTTAATTTCTGAAATTTCAAAGAGAAGTTCATTACTTATTACTACAGGAGGATTAGGTCCTACTCCAGATGATCTCACTACTGAGGCTATCGCTAAAGCTTTTAATAGCCCACTTTGTGAAAGAAAGAATATTTGGGACGATATTAAGAAAAAAGTTACTGATAGTAGTGTCTCAAAACAAGAAAATTCAAGTTTAAAAAAACAATGTTTATTCCCTAAAGGAGCACTATTAATAGAAAATCCTAGAGGCACTGCACCTGGAATGATATGGAATCCCATAAAAGAATTTACGATTATGACTTTCCCTGGAGTTCCAGAAGAATTAAAAGAAATGTGGAGAAATAGTGCTCGCGATTATATAAATAAAAATTTTTCAGAGGGCAAAATAATTATCTCGAGTACACTAAAATTTGCAGGTATAGCAGAATCTTCCGTTTCTGAAAGAATAGATGATCTTTTAAGATTAGATAATCCAACAGTTGCTCCTTATGCAAATATAGGCGACGTAAAGATAAGAATTACAGCTAAAGCTAAAAACGCTATAGAAGCAAAAAAAATTATTAAACCCATAAAAGAAAAAATCAAAAATAAATTCCCTTCTTATATATTTGGGGAGGATGAAGATACTCTAGCTTCAGTTTTAATCAAGGAATTAAGCCAAAGGAAACAATCTCTCGCTTTTGCCGAATCATGTACCGGGGGGCTTTTATCTTCATTTATTACGGAGATTCCAGGTTCTTCAAAAGTTTTTAAAGGAAGCATTATTGCTTATAAAAATGAAATTAAGAGCTCTATTCTTAAAGTTCCAAATGATTTATTGAAGCGACATGGTGCTGTTTCAGAAGAAGTCGCAGAGTCAATGACAATTGGACTAAAAAAGCTTCTTAAATGCGACTGGGGTATTGCAATAAGTGGCATTGCTGGACCTGGTGGTGGAAGTGACGAGAAGCCAATTGGCTTGGTTTATATTTCTATCATTGGACCAAATAATAAAATAACAAATATAAGAAAAGTTTATAACCCAATAAGAAATAGAATCGATATTCAGAGACTAAGTGTAAATGAGTGTTTAAACAGTCTCCGATTAATCTTATTATCTAAAGAGGATTAAATTTTTGTAAGTTGAGTCAAAACACTCTATTTGATAAAGTTTGGGACCTGCACAAAGTCGCAGATCTTCCAGGTGGTTCATCTCAAATTTTTATTGGTCTTCACCTTATCCATGAGGTTACTAGTCCGCAGGCTTTCGGTGCTCTAAAAGATAAAAACTTAATAGTTAAATTCCCTTCAAGAACAGTTGCAACCGTTGATCATATTGTCCCAACAGATAATCAAAGCAGACCTTTTAAAGATAATCTTGCTGAGCAAATGATTGATACCTTAGAAAAAAATTGTCAGGCACACAAAATAAAGTTTTTCAATATTGGGAGTGGGAGTCAAGGAATTGTGCATGTTGTAGCTCCTGAGCTAGGACTCACTCAACCTGGGATGACAATTGCTTGCGGTGATTCACATACATCAACGCATGGAGCATTTGGCTCGATTGCATTTGGGATTGGGACAAGTCAAGTTAGAGATGTTTTAGCAAGCCAGACTCTCGCTATGAATAAACTAAAAGTAAGAAGAATTTATTGCAAAAATATATTATCTGAGGGTGTTTTTGCAAAGGATCTGGTACTTCATATTATCAATAAACTTGGTGTAAAAGCTGGGGTTGGTTATGCTTATGAATTTGCAGGCCCGGCAGTAAGTGCATTATCGATGGAAGAACGAATGACAATATGCAATATGTCTATAGAGGGAGGCGCTAGATGTGGTTACATTAATCCGGATGATATTACATATAACTATGTCAAAGGGCGAATATGTGCTCCTAAAAAAGATAATTGGGATAAGGCATTAAAATGGTGGGGATCATTAGTTAGTGAAATAGATGCTATCTATGATGATGAAGTTGAGGTAGATGCCTCTAAAGTGGAGCCAACTGTTACATGGGGAATAACGCCTGGCCAAAGTATTGGAATCAACCAAAGAATTCCCAAGTTAGAAGATTTAAGTCTAGATGATCAATTTATTGCAGGAGAAGCTTATGAATATATGGGCTTCAAACCAGGACAAAAAATTATGAACACTCCTATTGATGTTTGTTTTATCGGCAGCTGCACCAACGGACGTATTAGTGACTTAAGAATAGCGGCCAAGATTGCTAAAAATAAGAAAGTATCTCCAAAAGTCAAAGCGTTTATTGTCCCAGGCTCAGAAAAAGTAGCTAAAGAAGCAAAAAATGAAGGGCTTGATTTAATTTTTAAAGAGGCTGGGTTTCAATGGAGAGAACCAGGCTGCTCAATGTGCTTAGCAATGAATCCAGATAAGCTCACTGGCGATCAAGTCAGTGCAAGTTCTAGCAATAGGAATTTCAAAGGCAGGCAAGGATCGCCAAGTGGAAGAACGCTTTTGATGAGCCCAGCAATGGTTGCTGCCGCCGCTATTACTGGGAAAGTTGTAGATGTAAGGAACTTAATTTAAAAATGGGAGATAATTTTAAAACACCTCAAGGGAAAATTACAAGAATAAGTGGTAATTGCATTGCATTAATTGGCGATGATATCGATACAGATAGAATAATCCCTGCTAGATTTTTAAAATGTGTTAATTTTGATTCTCTTGGTAATTCAGTCTTTGAAGATGATAGGAAAGATCTAAATGGAACACATCCTTTTGATTTAGAATTAAATAAGGGAGCATCTATTTTATTAGTTAATAGCAACTTTGGATGTGGTTCTAGCAGAGAACATGCACCTCAAGCTTTGATGCGTTGGGGTATAAAAGCCATAATTGGCGAAAGTTATGCCGAGATTTTTTATAGTAATTGCTTAGCTATAGGCATTCCATGTTTCACACAAGAGAAAAGAGTGATCAAAAAAATTCAAGAAGAAGCAAAGAAAAATATTCTATCTTTTGAAATTGATATCGCTGAGAAGAAGGCTTTTTCAAATAAATTAGAAGTTGATTTATTGATTAAGGAATCTTCAAAAAAGATGTTTCTTTCAGGAAATTGGGACGCCACATCAATCCTGCTAAACAATAGTTTACTAATTGAATCCAAAATAAATGAGCTACCCTACGTAAATTTCAATGCAAATAACTTATGACTATTTAAATCCAAAAATAGCGAATTGAATTCCTCCAAATTGCCTATTTGGCTGATAATAAATGCCAAATTCATATGCTCTTCTTTTCCAGTTAAGAGAAATTTTAGAATCAATAAACTTACCATAATCTGATGAAGAGCTATTGAGATTTAACCTACCTTCAGTTTTAATTAAAACTGGGCCAATCAAGTGTTGATCAAGATTTAAATCTAACAATAGCTGATCTGACGTTTGATCATATTTAAAAAAACTCTTACCACTAGACATTGTATATAAAGGGAAAATTCTTAAGCGGGTATAGTCAAAAGCAGAACTTTTAAATTTCCCGAAAATAAATTCAGGCCCAGCTCCAAATCGTAAATATTCTTGATGATTCCCATTCCTATAAAAGTTAGATAGTGCAGAAAATTCTGTATCAAAATATATTCCATTTTGAATTGGCTTAGGAATATATAAAAAAGACTGATCAATAAACTCTTTATCTAAGTCCTCAGTAATTATTGTGAATCTCTGCCCAAGCTTATAAAAAATACTTCCTTTAAAACTGGTTCCAAGATTTTTAGAATTTAATTCTTCAGCCGTAAATCTTCCAAAACCGAAACCCAAATAACTATTTTTAGCTATACCTTCAAAATTCCATGACCTAGCCTTTTGTAATTGCCATCCATATCCTCCATAAATTTCAGACTCTCCTTGCGAACCATTCCAAACTCTATCTCTATAAACCCAATAAAGTTTATTTGTCCAATTATCATTTAATAGATTTATATTTTTAGTAAATTCTACTTTAGCTCTTAAGGCTTGTGAAAATTTTTGGAAGTCAAATGTATTTATCTTTTTTTGGATTTTATGGTTCCATCCACCAAATTGACCCTCAATTTTAGATTCAAGGCCAAAGTAATCTCTTAAAGTCGTATTACTTTTAACTTTATCTGAAGTAATTGAATAATCTTTTTGAACAAAGCTTTTTGAATTTCCTTTTATTGAACGTTGCAAAAAAAATTGCGGTTGAAGTTGAAGCTTGTAATCACCCAATAAATTTATAGGATCAAATTTCCGACCAATAAAATAGCCATCTTTATCAAGCTTGTCATAACCGATATTCCATCTATTGATACTATCTTCTAAATCTAATTCTGAATCTGACTTAGTAGATATCATTTGTTCAGGCAGCCAAAAAGGAACAGAAATTTTTTCTTCAAGAACTAGATAATTCAATCCCGATTTTATCCGCAATAATTCTTCTTCAACTATTATCTGAAGAGCATTTATTTTGAAATTGATTTGTTCTGATTCAAATAAATCATTTGTAAAAATAGCATTTTGAGCAAACCATTTATTTTTTATAATGATCATTTCATCTGTCGTAAATATCCAATTCCGGATTTTCAAAGGAGTATATAAAATCTGTTCTCTTTGAAGTTTATTAAAAAGCTCATCAGGTATTGAATCAATATTTGAAGATTTAAATTTATTAATTTCGTTTCCTGTATTGATAAATCCTCTTACCTTTATTAGTTTGCCAGTTTCATTAGCAAAATCGTAATTAATACTATCTGCTTGGAAAATATCATTTTTTATTAAGAATATTACATTACCTTTGGCATTTATAATTTTTTTTTCTTTATTGTAAATTATCTGATCAGCATTCAAAATATTAGATTTATAAATAACTAAAACATTTCCATTTGCGTATAAATTATTACCTTCTTCTGATTGAGAATCAGATCTAATTTCTATTTCATCTTGATTATTAAAACTATCTTCTTTATTTAATTCAATTAATTCTTCACTTTTAGCATCTTTGTTGATTAATTCAAATTCCTCTTGAGTATTTTCTTTTGGGATTATTAAATTATCTCTATTAATAGTATCTTTTTCATTAATTTCATCTTCTGTATTTACCTGAGAATAATTCCCATCTAGGTTTAAATCAGATAATAAGTATATCTGAGGATTTATTTTAAGATGATTATCTACTGCATTTATATTGGCTTTTTTAGATTCTATGAAAATTTTATTTATCCATCCACTATTAGTTTTATTATGAATGCTGCTCCTCTTAAGAGCTTGTACTTTATTTATAGATATAAAATTTAAAAATAAGATGAATAAAATAAGTAACTTTTCAGTTTTATTTAAATACAAAATAATTGTTTAACAAGAATTTATAAAACTAATCTTGAGGACTCTCTAAATCTTTTCTATTTGGAGTTCTTGTAGGATCACTAGCTAAGAATCCAAAAAGGAAAATTCCTACAAAAAAGAAAACAATAGTGTAAACAGAGATTTTTAGAGCAAGCATGGAGTTAACTGAAACTAATCAAATTTATTTTATTAAATTTATATTTAATTCAAGAGAAAAAGTGGGAATTATGTATTTTTGGTAAATTTTGAAATACTTTGAATACCTAAATAAGATCAAATAAGTAATTAATCATCATGATCATCCCATGGATCATTAAGTTTTTTTGCCTTTGGCCCGAATGCAGAATATAGCCCAAATCCAGTTAGTGCCAACAGTACTACTAATACAGTGATGCCTATTGAGAGTGCAGGATCTGGTGTTGATGATAAAGTTTGCATCAATTTTGATAAATTTGTAAACAAATTACGTATAACATCTAATACAATAGCGAAATATTATTTAATTTAGGGAATTCTTACTATGGGCCAAAAAACCGCATTAGGAAGTTTATTAAAAGCAATTGGTAATTCAGGGCAAGGGAAAGTTGTACCTGGATGGGGTGCTGTACCAATTATGACGATTATCGGAATTTTTCTTCTGATATTCCTAGTTATACTTTTACAAATTTATAACCAATCACTTCTTTTACAAGGATTTTCCGTCGACTGGAATGGAAACTAATGGTGTATTTAAGTTGAAAATTTAATAATTTTTATATTCAATCAGAATCTTATAAATAATTTAACGAAATAATATTCTGGAGATATTATGGATACTTGTTTATCATGCTTATATCATCAATAAATCATGAATAGGAAATCTGAAAGGTTTATAGTTGGTCTTGGTAATCCTGAAAAGAAATATAGAAATACTAGGCATAATCTTGGTTTTTTATTAATAGAACAATTACTTAAGAAATACAATTCTCAGATAACACTAAAAAATAAACTTAGAAGCTATTATTCTGAATTTAATCTTGAAGGCACTAAATATAATTTATTTATGCCTAATACATATATGAACAATAGCGGGGAAGCAGTAAAAGCGATACTTGATTGGTATAGTATTGAACCCGAGCAGCTTCTAATAATAGTCGATGACATTGATATTCCACTAGGTAAAATAAGATTTCGAAATCGAGGCGGATCAGGAGGACATAATGGACTTAAAAGTATTATTAGTAAACTAAATTCAGAAGAATTTAAAAGAATAAGGATTGGAATAGGTACTCCACCTTTAAATAAAGAGGGCAGAGATCCCAATACCATTTCTCATGTATTGGGAAGAATATCAAAAGATGAGCAAGAAATTTTCAAACAAGTCTTTAGAAAAATAATAGAAACAATAGAAAAATTGAATATAAATAATGAAGACTCTATAATTTGTGAATTAAATTCTTTTAAAATAATCAATAATTCATGAGTAATAAACCAGAAACTAAAGCATACGTAACCGTCAAAGAATACAATTTTGCGACAAAAGAACTCAAAGGAGTTGTGCAAGCGAGTCAGTTCAAATGGGATTTCATATGGTCTTTTGGTCAAGATCAATTATTTGTAAAGCCTCCTTTAGGGAGAGCACTTATTGAGAATGCTTTGCTGCGATTTTTACTTAAAAAAGACTATGAATTAGAATCTGGCAATAATTATATTTTCACTATTTCTGCCAAGTTTTAGTTTCTACACCTTCTGGAAATTCAAATTTACAATTACAAAAATCCTCGAGGATAATTAATGCGGCGATTGCGTCTAAATTAATATTAATCAAAAAAAGTTCTTTAGGTAAAAACCTTTTAAAACCTTTTAGAGGGAAAATATCAAAATATCTTTCTTTAGATCTAAGGGTTGTATTTTTTTCATCGGCAATAATTAAATTTTGACCTAAGAAGCTTAATTTTTTAACATATTCTTTGCTTGTAGTACCATTACCGATTATTACTTTATATTCTTGATATTCTGAAATTAATTCTTTTAAATTAATTAATAGAGAACTGCTTTTAATGACACCTGCAAAAGCAATAACCTTATCTTTAGGGTCTGCTGCAACCAATCCACATTTTGACTTGCCAGGGTCTATAGATATTATTCTTGTCATTTTAAAAATTTTCTTTCCTTAAAAAGTTTTACTTCTTTGAGAGATCCAAACTCTAAATCAACAACAACTGGTTGAGCAGTTTTACTATTTCTTAGTGAAATAGCATTCAATACTAAATCAATTTCGGAGTTCTTCTTTAAGAAATCCCTTAATTCGTTAACAGAATCACTTCTTAATTTGATTTCATTAATAAGTGATCCTCTCCTTTTTATTTCTGCCAACGTCGAGGCTAACAAAAGATTGATCTTACTATTTATTTCATTATTTTTTAGATCTTTTCCACTTAAAAAACTTTTAGAAATAATTTCTCCTTTCCTTGTAATGATTTTATTTTGTGTTACTTCAGGGATTGCATATACATATTGTTCACCTCTTAAGACATTTGTCACAGATTTCAAATTAACAACCCATTCGCCTCCTTCGCTAATCGTATTTTTCAATTCTTCAACGTGATTTCTCCTTACATAAAGGACGTTTCTAGGTTCCTTTGTATCAGGTATAACTATTTTTTGAATTAATCTATTTGCATTTTTTATAATGCTTTCTATACGAGCATCAAAATCAGTTACTATGTCTGCATTAATTTCATAAACTATCAATGATTGTCCACTACTTATTACAACTTGACCGCTCCTAAGGGCAATTATATTTTTTTCTAATTGCTTAAGCTCTACTTCTTTACTCAATATTTTTTTTTCTAATTGCTCTCTTTCCTTTTTTAATGGTACTAAAACTTGCTTACTTTCCTGCAATTTTCTCTGTAGATCACCCAATCTAAAAAGTCCAACACGTAATTGTCGATTCACTAAAATCATGAGCGACAAAGATGAAGCACTAATCAAGCTGCCAGTAATAATTGTAATTAAAGTAGCAGTTCTTCTTGGCCTTAATTTGAGGATACTAAATCTTGCTTTACCAATTTTAGTGCCTAGTAAATCTCCAAATGTTGAGATCAGCCCCCCAAGCAGTAACAAAAAAATAATTAAGAGCCAACCTGACACAATTTTAAAGACATTTTTTTATATCATAGAGAATTTATAATGATGGATCAATTAAATTTCTTAGCTAAGGCAATTGGATCAAAAACTGTAATCTTTTTCCTTTCAATATTGAGTAAGCCAGAATCCTTTAAATCTCCCAAAAGCCTTGTAATAGTAACTCTTGTTGATCCTATAGCTTCGGCTATAGCCTGATGTGATAATTTCAAATCAATTGTAATACCTTTTTCTTCCGCGACGCCAAAATCTCTACATAACACCATCAAGAAACTTACTAATCGAGAAGACATATCTCTATATGTCAATGTTTCTATCATAGTTTCTGTTTGAAGAATTCGGCTAGAAAGTCCTTGCAATAATAGAAGCCCTACAGATGCATCAGCCTCAATAGCTCTTAAGACAGAATTAGCTGGAGCTGTAATCATTTCAACTCTCGTGAAAGCAATTGAATGATAAAAACGATCAGACCTATGACCTGTGAGTAGTGACAATACACCAAACAAACTATTCTCTCGTAATAAAGCAACCGTTATTTCGTCTCCAGATTCATATACTCGCGATAATCTAACAGCACCTCTTCGAATAAGATAAACTTTTTCTGCGGGGTCCCCAGGAAAAAAAATTGTCTTTGATCTGTCTACCATTTCAGTATTCGCTCCATCAAGACTTTTAAAAACTTCCATTAAAGTCCTATTAATAGGGAAACGCTCACCATAAGTATTTATTGAATTATGACTACTTGATTTCTCAGTTATACGATTAAAACCACTTTGAGACGGAACCATAGTTATTATTCACTTAAAGAAAAGTTAAAGAAGGTCGCAAATTTATCTTGTATCAATAGTAACCATTCTAGACTTTAATTAAAAAAATAAACATTTTTAAAAAAAATTACACTATATGCAGTGTTTGAATTTCCAATCTATACTTTATGTAGATATAAATAATAAAAAGGTTTAGGATGGTTTTAAGTTCAGCAAAAAATTACAACAATAATACAGGATTTAATTTAGAAAGAAAACAGGTAATAAACAATAATATTAAATCAATTAGACAAAATGGACAGATTCATATTTATCAATCAGCTTATCGCGGTAGTTTTTCATCTATAATCCGAGACTCATTGAGAAATGCAGCTCTTGGAAGAAAGGTACTCTTAGCTCAAATAATGAGAGGCGGAGTAAATCAGGGGGTTTCAAAACCAATAAGCCTTTGTGGCAATCTACTATGGGTAAGATCATCGAATTCTTTTGATCAGCATAGGCCTGAAGACTTAAAGGATAATAAAGCGTTAACAGATTCTGTTAAAGATTCCACAATTGAATTGTGGGAATTTTGCAAAAACCAACTATTATCAGGAGAACAAGATCAAGTCATCCTAGATGAGATTTTTCTTGCAATTGAGTTAGGAATCATTGACTGTGATGATTTAATTTCAACTCTTGAAAATAGATTTATCTCTGGTGAGGTAATTCTTACAGGAACAATGATTCCCAAACAATTACTTCTTATCGCTGATCAAATTACAGAACTTCGTTCGTAAAATTAATTATGCTAAAAAATGACATTTGGATTAATGAAAAAGCAAATGAAGGAATGTTAGAACCATTTCAACCTAGCTTAATAAGACATTTAGATCCAAAAGATAAAACGAATGCAGTTTTGAGTTATGGATGTTCTTCCTATGGTTATGATCTGAGATTATCCCAAAATGAGTTTTTAATATTTCGTCATGTCCCTGGGACCGTGATGAATCCTAAAAAATTCAACCCGAAGAATCTTGAAAAAACTCCACTACAAAAAGATTCAGATGGAGACTTCTTTATTTTACCTGCACATTCTTATGGTTTAGGAGTTGCTCTTGAAAAGATGAAAGTACCCTCAAATATTACTGTAATTTGTCTAGGTAAAAGCACATATGCGCGACTGGGAATAATAGTTAACACGACTCCAGCAGAGGCAGGATGGGAAGGTCATCTAACTTTAGAATTTAGTAATAGTTCTGGAGCAGATTGCAGGATATATGCCAATGAAGGCATATGCCAATTATTATTTTTTGAAGGTGATCCATGCTCCACTACCTATAGCGATAGAAAAGGTAAATATCAAAATCAACCTGAGAAAGTCACTTTAGCAAAAATATAAGATGAATAAAGTCGAACTAATTTCCATAACCCCAGAAGCTGAAAAGATGATGGCATATATTGCAAGAGTAAGTAATCCAAAAAATCAAAAGAATGATGACTTTTCAAAATTATTAAGCTACTGCATAAAAAATGAACATTGGAGTGTATTTGAACAATCATTTATGACTCTTCAAATCGAGACCAATAGAGGTATTGCTGCTCAAATTTTGAGGCATAGATCTTTTACTTTTCAGGAGTTTTCGCAAAGATATGCTGATAGTTCACAATTAGGAGAATTACCTTTACCTGAATTAAGAAGACAAGATAATAAAAATAGACAAAATTCAATTTCAGATTTATCAGAAGATTTGATAGAAAGATTTTCAAAAAAAATCTCCGATCACTTTAAAAATGCATCAGCTTTATACGAAGAAATGCTTTCTGAAGGTATAGCTAAGGAGTGTGCCCGATTCATACTGCCCCTTGCAACACCAACAAGAATTTACATGACAGGTTCATGCAGATCATGGATTCACTACATAAATTTAAGATCCGCGAATGGTACCCAAGAAGAGCACAAAGAAATTGCTTTAGATTGCAAAAAGATTTTTAAGTATAATTTTCCGATAGTATCGAAAGCACTTCAATGGAATGATTGATTTAAGAATGACTCCTTGGATTTGTTATATCTCTTCTTTCATTATCAATTACAGAAAATTTAGTTACTTTATTTAGATCATCTAATCCTTGCTCATCATTTATTAGTGCATTAAGAGATTTATTAATCATGGATTCTTCATTTAAGCCTATTAATGAAGTCTTAGTTTCAGACTCATTATCCAAGAAAATCATTTGAGGTATTCCATTAACATTATATTGATTAATATATTTTTCCCATTTTGGATTATCAACGTTTAGGAACACAAAATTGATCTCATTCTGATAATTATTTTTCAAATCTAAAATGCCAGGCGCCATTTTTTTGCATACTTCACACCACTCTGCATAAAACTCCAAAAATGTAGGTTTTTTATTATGTAAAGCTATCTCGGGATCCATTGAGATTTTGCCAAAACTTTTGAGCGCTAATTCAGATTCAAAAAAAGTATTTTTAAAGATTAGAATTACAGAAATAAAGCCTATAATTAATAAAGCCAATACTGAGTTTAGATTTTTGTTTTTTTGATCATTCTGAATTTCTGATTTCATTAATCAATCTCAATATCCTACATATTATATTTTAAAATTAAATAATTAATGAATTAAGTAAATATTTCATGAGCTGATATTATTAATTAAAAGCGATTTATTTATAGAAACCAGTCAAAGATGCAATCTATATTCGGCACTGATGGGATTAGAGGGGAATTCAATAAAGATTTAACTTACTCTTTGGCATATAAAATAGGATATGCATGGGGGAAATTAACAAATGAAGAAGGACAAATATTAATTGGGAGAGATACTAGAGTTAGTGGCCCTATACTGCTTGAAGCTTTGACTAAAGGTATCAATGCAACAAAAAAAGAGGTGGTTGATTTAGGTATTTGTCCAACTCCTGCGATACCATTTTTAATTAGAAAACTTAAATTTAACAGTGGCATAATGATTTCAGCTAGCCATAATCCGCCTGAATATAATGGAATTAAAATATTTGATGCAAATGGGAACAAATTAAAAACATCAAAAGAGATAGAAATAGAAAAATATATAAATGCAATAAGAGATATTGATTATAATAATCCAACCAAACAATATTTCTCAGTAAAAGCCGAATTACTCGAAATGTATATAGATGACTTAATTAATTCTATAGAGGAAGACAACATAAGAGATCTTAAAATAATTCTTGATACGAGCCATGGTTCTGCAACATCGTGCGCAGAAAAAGTTTTCAAAAGTTTAGGTGCCAAAGTAAAAGTTATAAATAGTGATGCAGACGGTACAAAAATAAATGTCAATTGTGGCTCAACTGATTTATCCGCTTTGCGAAAAGCAATATTAGAAAATGATTCAGATATGGGATTTAGCTTTGATGGAGATGCAGATAGAGTAATTGGTATGGATTCAAAAGGAAATATTCTTGACGGAGATCATATTTTATTTTTATGGGGTAGAGAATTGATGAATGCAAAAAGATTAAATAATAATTTATTAATATCTACAAATATGGCAAATTTAGGTTTTGAGAATACGTGGAAAAATATTGGTGGTATTTTTAAGCGTACTAATGTAGGAGATAAATTCATATATGAAGAGATATTTAATCTAAAAGGTGATCTAGGAGGAGAACAATCTGGCCATATATTATCAGGTATTAATAATTATTCTGGTGATGGAATATTAACTGCACTGCAAATATCAAGATACTGCAGTAATAAGAAAATCACTTTAAAGAAATGGTTGGAAACTAGCTTTTTAGCATTTCCTCAAAAGCTTACAAATATAAGGATTAATAGTTCTAAAAATAAAATAGATAATTTATTGAATAATGAAATTAATGCATTAGTTTTAGAAACAACCGATAAAATAAATGATATTTGTAGAATTTTTGTTAGACCAAGTGGAACTGAGCCTGTATTACGAGTCTTAGTAGAAGCTCCAAATAATCAATTAGTAAATAAAATTTCAAAAAAAATTATCGACAAAATAGAGTACCTCATCAAAATCAATAATATTTAAATTTGATTTATTTTCTAATATAAATTTGTTCAAAAATAGGAAGGTGATGATTTATAACGTATTCCTCTCTGTATGTTTTAATTCCATTAGGATTGAAAGATTTTTCTAAATTAACACCATCAACTTTTCTTATGAAAAATGATGAATTAAGGATTGTATGATCTATATGCTGAAATAATTCAAAAACATCACTTTTAACATCCATAATTGAACCTCTTGGCATAAGTTTAGATAAATTTTTTATAAATTCATTTTGAATTATTCTTCTTTTATGATGTTTTTTTTTAAACCAAGGATCAGGAAAATATAAAGAAATACTATTAAAATGCATATTATTCAAATTATCAATTACATCTTTAATTAAATTGTGAGCATTACCATGGGCAAAGAATAAGTTTTCTGAAGTCATATAATTTACTTTTGATTTTGCATTTAGAACTAACTTCTCTCTAATCTCAATTCCCATATAATTCCAATTTTTATTTTCCAATGATAATTTAAATAAAAAATCGCCTGCAGCAGATCCCAAGTCAAGATGCAGAGGTAAATAAGGGTTTTTGAAAACTTTACTTAAATTGGGCAAAGAGATAACTTTATCGTAATGATTACTTAATGGGTTAACGTGTTGTCTCATTGATAACATCAATAGATTAAGTATATAAACATTATTAACCAATAATTTATAACTTTAATAAATCTTTCTATGCAATAAAATTACAATTAAAGTTAAATGATTATTATCAAAAAATATGAAAGACTCTTGAAAATATCTATTAGAGATTTATAAATTAAGGTTTAGTAATAATATAAATAAAAAGGTTTTGAACTTTATAAATCAATTTTCAATCTGGGTATCATTTCAGCTATCAATAGTTTTTATTATTGGGCTGCCAATTAGTTTATTAGTTTGGTCAATTAAAAAAGGAAATAAAGCAATCATAAAATTATTATCAAATTATTGGAAGATATCTATTTTATTTTTTATAAGTTTAATACTTTTCATTGGGAAACAAAGCCATTCCTTACTAAGTTTAAATCTTTCACTCATATTAATGTCAATATCTGTATGGTTTTGGACTGATATTAATCTAGAGCTAAATGAATATAATCTTAGACATCCTCTATCAGTTACGACAAAAATATGGAGATGGGCATTGACTTTTATATCAATAAATTTTATATTCCAGAGCCTAAATAATTTTTCTTGTATTACGAATATAAATTTATCTTTATGCAAAGAGTGGCTAGTACCCTCTGAGAATTTATATAAGTTTATCCAATACATATTTAAATTCTTGTTTGGAGCAAATTTTTCTGAGCCAGTAGCTGGGTTTTTAGGGATATTATCTTTATGCATTTATATCTTAGGAATAATGCAATGGCTGCTAATAAAATTCCCAAAAACAGGAAGAAACTCTGGTTTTTCAAACTTATATGGAAATTAAATTAATAAAAGACCTTGAAAAAATTAGTTCAAAGTTTCCAAATAGGATTTTAAAAATAAAAGGATATTCATCCGAAAAACTAAAAAAAGAATTTTTAGAAATACTTATATTTAAAGGATTTAGTAGCTCAACTACTCATCAAATTGATATTGATGCTGAAAAAGATATACTTAACTTTGAATGTCACTTTAGTTCTTTTGAATTATATGAAGCTCCACTATCAGAAAATAATGATAAATCTATAAAAAAAACTAACACTTTCGAAGAAATATCAAAAGAAGATTTTTGGCTTTAATCTTAAATTAACCAATAATATCAGCGCACCGTTTGCAAAGTTTTGTATTATGCTCAGAATTTAGTATTTCCTTACTGTAGTGCCAACATCTATCACATTTATAACCTTCAGCTTTAATAATTTGTATTTGTCCATAGTCATTCTTTTCAGTATGAAGAAAATCATCTACAAGATTATCTACTAATTTAAAATCAGAAACTATTAACCAATCACGGTATATATCTACCTGATTATTTTCATACTCACTTAATATTTTAAAAGATTCATTCAAGTCTTCATTCATTGAGATAAATCTAACTTGTGCTTCAAGAGCCGCTCCAATCTTTTGCTTATTTCTACATTCTTCAATAGCTTTATTTATCTCAACCCTTAACCTCCTTAGATTTCCTATATGATTTTCTAAATGAGGGTTATGCCATGTTTTAGGCAATTTAGGCCAACCTTTTTGGAATACTGATTTCTCCTGCTTAGGATATGGAATATTTTGCCAAATATCTTCTGCCATATGACTTAATACTGGTGAAATTATTACAGCTAAATTTTCAATAATTTGTGCAAGAATAAATTGGCATGATTTCCTTCGAAAATTAGAAGGTGCACTTACATATAATCGATCTTTTGCTATATCCAAATAAAAATTAGATAAGTCAGAAACACAAAAGTTTTGAATAATCTGAAAAAATTTTGAAAACTCATAATTTTCATAAGCCAAAGTTATTTGTTCAGAAGTTTCTACTAATTTATGCAGCATCCATTGATCTAGCAATGGTAATTTTTTAATATCCATTGAATCAATTTGTGGATCATAATCATGAATATTGCCTAATAAATATCTTGCAGTATTTCTAATTTTTCTATAAACATCAGATAATTGCCTAAGAATATTTGAGCCGATAGGAACATCTACAGAATAATCAACGGAACTTACCCATAACCTTAAAACATCTGCTCCATATGCAGGCTGAGTCTTTTGATTTGAACCGCCTTTAATAATTAGATCTGGATCAACCACATTTCCTAGTGATTTACTCATTTTCCTACCTTTTTCATCCAAAGCGAATCCATGAGTTAAAACCTTCTTATATGGTGCTTTATTATTAACAGCCACTGAAGTTAAGAGAGATGATTGGAACCAACCTCTATGCTGGTCGGAACCTTCTAAATAAAGATCTGCTGGATATTTAAGTTCTCCTCTTTGTTGACATACAGCAGCCCAACTTGATCCCGAGTCAAACCACACATCCATAGTATCTAAACCTTTTTCCCAATTACTTGAATCGCTTAAATATTTCTCAGGTAATAATTTATCTTCATTCCACTCCCACCAAATATCTGCACCAAATTTTTTAAATAAATTTTGAATATGATTAATAGTCTCTGAATTTATTAGTATTTGATCATTATTTTTATTATAAAAAACAGGAATAGGAACGCCCCAAGATCTCTGACGAGAGATGCACCAATCTCCTCTACCAATAACCATAGATTGTATTCTTTTCTTTCCACTTTTAGGCATCCAAATAACATTATCTATAGCTTGTAAAGCTGATGATCTAAATCCCTCAACAGAAGCAAACCATTGCTCTGTAGCTCTAAAAATTGTAGGTTTTTTGGTTCTCCAATCATAAGGATAACGATGCTGATAATCTTCACTTAAAAGTAAAATATTTTTTTCAGAAAGAAATTTTATAATTACTTCATTTGCATCTTTAAGAACGTTTAAGCCTTCAAATAATAAAGATTTATCATTTAAATCCCCTCTTTCATCAACCACACATGTTATTGGTAAATTATATTTCTGACCTACAATATAATCATCCATACCGTGACCTGGAGCTGTATGAACAATCCCCGTTCCAGATTCAGTAGTTATGTAGTCGCCTCCAAAAATTAAACTACAAATTTTATTTTTTATGGGATGCATATATTTAATCCCTTCCAAAAATGAACCTTTTAATTCGAATAAAACTTTGAATTCCTTATCTAATTTATTTGATATTTTTTCCAAAAGATCTTTTGCAAAAATATATATATCTTTATTTTTATCAAGAGCAAAGACATAAGTAATTTTTGGATTAACGGCAACAGCCTCGTTTGCAGGTAATGTCCATGGTGTAGTAGTCCATATAGAAATAAATAACCTTTTAAAATCTAAATTTAAAGAGGTAGCAGAATTCTTTTCCTCTAATTTTTCCAAGAAAAAATCAACATTAGAGACCTCAAAAGAAACATATACACTTTTCGATATATGTTGATCTGGGTATTCTAATTCTGCCTCTGCAAGTGCGGTCCTTGAGCTTGGACTCCAATGGACAGGTTTGAGCCCTCGATATATATACCCATTCAGAAACATTTGACCAAAAACTTCTATTTGACTCGATTCATAGTCTCTCTTTAATGTCAAATAGGGATTATCCCAATCGCCCCATATACCCCATCTCTTAAATCCTTCTTTTTGATTATTTATCTGTTTGTTTGCATATTCAGTTGCTTTTTTTCTTAAGCTTAAAGTATCCAAATTTTTTCTTTCTCCACTTTTAAGATTTTGAAGAACTTTCAATTCTATGGGTAAACCATGACAATCCCATCCCGGAACGAAATTAACTTTATGACCATTCAAAATCTTATATTTATTAATTATGTCTTTTAATACTTTATTTAGAGCATGACCCATATGAAGAGAACCATTTGCATAGGGAGGTCCATCATGCAATGTAAATGTATCTCCCTTATTTGATTGTCCTAATTTCCAATCAATATCATTTTCCTTCCAAAATTGCTGAATCTCAGGCTCTCTAATAACCGAGTTTGCACGCATTGAAAAATCAGTTTTGAGTAAGTTAAGAGTATCCTTATAAGAAAAACTATTTTTACTTTCTTCTTTCTTTTTTTGTTTCATATCCAAAGGGAAAGCTAGTAACTATAAATTTATTAGATTAAATTTAATTTTTATCATCATTTATTATATCTTTTTTAGGAATATTTGTTGCGTTAAGATCTAAAAATGATGAATTAAACTTCAATTGATCAGAGTTATTATTACTATCTTTTTTTTCTGAACGTACCCATTTTTTTGAAGGCACATCGTTTTTTAAAAAATTAAGTTTTGGGTAATTAGTATAAATATTCTTAAATAATTTTTTTATTGCATCAAAGAATAATATCAACTTTACTTTTATTGATTTTAAATTTTCAAATTCTTTTTTTTCTTTTTGAGAAAGCTGAATCCATCGATTTGAAAATACTTCGTACACCAAAAAAGTAGATATTAAAGAATTTATTATCAATATCAAAAGATACTGAAATTTAAAAATATCTGATGAAAGTAGTAAGAATATTCCCAACAGCAAAAATAGAGAAGCTTTAATAAAATCTTTTTGCCTTGCAAATTCTATAAAAATTATTGGCAAAATTAAGAATAGTATTCCAAGGAATATATTTAGAGAACCGAACAAAATTTGCAAAATAAAATCTATAATTTTTTTAAATTATACTAAAAACCACAATCTACAACTAATTATTCTTAAGGGATATGCGGTCGGGGAGACTTGAACTCCCACACCATAAGATACGAGTACCTAAAACTCGCGCGTCTACCAATTCCGCCACGACCGCACTGATTAGAATTTTAATTGAGTATTGTAAATTTGAAAAATATTATTTAATAAGATGATTATTTTGATACATAACATAATAATTGAAATATATTATTTAGTATAAATTAAGGAATTCATTAAGAAAAAAATTAACTTAAAATTTTTCTTTCCAGATTCTAATTTGATAATTTATTGGTTATATTAGACTTAGATTTTAATGAACAATAGCTAATTTAAGTCTCCAAAATAATAAGGTAAAGAAAGTTTCTCCTACCACTTTTAACTGGCAGAGAGAAATTAAGAATTATGTTGACCCACCAAATTTCTTTAATCCAACTCTGGGTCTATTCTTTGGTGGCTATATATTAGCTTTTATAAGTATATATCAATGGTACAGAGGTGACTGGCCTCTACCTTTGTTAGTGGCGACTGCTTTCTTAGCTTTGCATATAGAAGGAACTGTCATTCACGATGCATGTCACAAGGCAGCTCATCCAATTCCTTGGATCAATCAACTAATGGGACATGGATCTGCTATCCTTTTGGGCTTTAGCTTTCCAGTTTTTACAAGAGTGCATTTACAACACCATATTCATGTAAACGATCCTAAAAATGACCCAGATCATATCGTCAGCACATTTGGACCAATATGGTTAATAGCACCTCGTTTTTTTTATCATGAAATTTTCTTTTTTCAAAGGAAATTATGGAGAAAATATGAATTACTCCAGTGGGGAATAGAAAGATCTATATTTGTTACCTTAATCCTTGCAGGGATTAAATTTGATTTTATGAATTTAATTTATAATTTATGGTTTGGACCTGCATTAATGGTAGGAGTAACATTAGGCATATTTTTCGATTACTTACCTCACAGGCCCTTTAAATCAAGAAATAAATGGATAAATTCAAGAGTCTATCCTAGTCGATTTATGAATATACTTATTATGGGGCAGAATTATCATCTTATTCATCATCTTTGGCCTTCGATACCATGGTTTGAATATAAAATTGCCTATGAGAAAACAAAACCATTGTTAGATAGTAAAGGTTCACCTCAAAGGGTAGGTATTTTTGAGTCAAAAGAGGATACTTATAATTTTATTTATGATTTGTTATTGGGAGTAAGAAGTCATGCAAAGAGGAAAGGTAGGTTAAGAAAAATTATAAATTTGTTGCCTATAACCAAACTAAAGAAATCTCTCCTCAGATTAGTTAACAAGTCATATATTGGAAAAAATTAATTATCTAATCTTTTATTATCTTTGGTACTTTAAAAAAGTTTTCCTCCCTAGATGGAGCTAAATCTAATATACTTTCATTCTCTTCAAACTTATGATTAATATCGTTCCTTAGAACATTTACTACTTCTATCGCTCTAGTAGTGCAAGGAACATTATCGGTATTAATTTTCTCTAATTGATCTATATATTTAAGAATTTTTTCTAATTGTTCTGAATGATGTCCAATCTGTTCATCATTTAGTTGCAACCTCGCTAATTTTGCAACTTTTTTTACTTGCTCCTTCGAAATTTTTGACATAAAGTTACTAATAATTTTTTAGTTTATTATAGTTTTTAATATTTTAACCTTCATTAGCCTTTTAAAATTAATTAGTTTATAAATATTATTTCGATAAAGACTTATTATTAAAAATTATTTTATTTATTTTTAAGTCATTATTAAAAGTAGACTTTAGTGTCAATCAGAGCTTAAATTTAGGATAGTTAATTTTTAGTCTAATAGAAGAAATTCTTCAGAAAAACTTTTTTGCACGCCATTCAAATCTTGTTGCTCCTGATTTAATAGGTTGTTACTTAATTAGAATTAATGGAAGTAAAGAAATCCTAAAAGGATTAATTGTTGAGACTGAGGCTTATTCCCAAGAAGAGGAATCATGTCATGGATTTTATAAAAAAACTAATTCAAATAAAACTCTTTTTGGTGAGCCCGGAACAATCTATGTATATAAATCATACGGTTTACATTATTGCTTAAATATAGTTACTGGAAAGATAGATTTTGCCAGTGGAGTATTAATTAGGTCTGTCTTTATTGAAAATATGCCTGAAAGAGCTGCATCAGGACCAGGATTAGTCTCAAGAAGTTTTTTAATTAACAATTCATTTAATGAATTAAAAATTTTTGATAATAATCATTTAAAAATAACAAAATCCTTAAATACTATAAACAAGGATAAAATAGTTCAAACGAATAGAGTGGGAATAACAAAAGCTGTTAATTTGAAATGGAGATGGTATTTGAGACAAAGTAGAAGTATAAGTAAAAGAGAAAAGGGAGATAGAAATCCTTCCATGAAAAATAAATCTAATAACTCTCAATAAAGCCTTATGAATTATTGGCCACATAAACATATAATTTCACTCGCAAATTTCTCAAAAGATGATTATGAAATGGTGATAAAATTTGCAGAAAGATTTAGCGTACTAAATAAATCTAAAGCCAATTCATTATCTGCATTAAAAGGATTTTTAATAACTTCAATATTTTTTGAAGCAAGTACGCGAACAAGAAATAGCTTTGAAATTGCGGCAAAAAAATTATCAGCTGATGTTCAAAGTTTTTCACCCTCTTCTAGTTCTCTTTCAAAAGGAGAAACTGATTTAGACACAGCAATTACTTATTCAGCAATGGGTTCAGATATATTAATAGTTAGACATCCATCAAGTCATATAAATTTTGAAATTGTACAAAAACTAGAACAAAATAATTTTTCAACATCCATACTGAATGCAGGCGATGGATTGCATAGCCATCCTAGTCAAGGATTACTTGATCTTTTTACCCTTACAAAATTCTTTAGCCCAAATCAACCAGATCCAAATATTTTAAATTCAAAAAAAATTTTGATAATTGGTGATGTTTTACATTCAAGAGTGGCAAGATCTAATATCTGGGCATTAACAGCTTTTGGGGCAAATCTTGTATTGTGTGGTCCTGAAAATTTAATTCCTAATAAATTTAAATATTTCACATCTGAATCAAATTTTAATAAATTCAAAGATCCTGTAAAGGATAGAGGTTCCATAACTATTTCAAGAAATCTAAAAAGCTCAATAGAGGATATTGATGCAGTGATCGTATTACGATTACAACGAGAAAGAATGGAAGATTATTTATTAAATAGCATTAATTCTTATAGTAATGAGTTTTGCCTTACTCCAGAAATATTAAAATCAATCAATAAAGATGTTCCTGTGCTTCATCCTGGACCATTTAATAGAGAAATTGAAATAAGCAGCAGAATTATTGATGAATATCGAAATTGCCTAATATATAAACAGGTTACTAATAGTATTCCTGTAAGAATGGCTTTACTTTATTTATTAAGTCAATTTAATAAAGAGATTAAAGCAATTTAAGTCCTTCCGTAAAAAAACCATAAATTAATCCTATTCTTAAGAAATCTATTATTAAAATTAATAATTTCTTTGTTTGATTATAGATAAATGATCTTCTTAAATTTATTAAAATCTCAATAATAATCACAGAGATTAGTGCCGCTATTGGGTCCATCGTATTGTAGACAGCACTTATCATTCCAAGTGAGCTTCCAATAAAATAACCAATTAAAAATAAAATTAGTGCTAATGAGTATCTCCGCCATGGATTATGAGCCCATTTACTTAGACTATCAATATTTTCAACAACTTTGCGCTGGAATTTAGTTTGTTGAGGTTTGAGGATCATTAATATGAGGTATTAATCAAATTAAGTCTGAAGTAGGCTTTAATTTTGTATTGGCCTCAAGTAATTCAAGTAAGGCTTCCATTTGCGCCAGTACACCTCTTAATTCTCCTGGTTCAGGGAACAAGCCATCCTCCTGAATTCCCTGATGCATTTCCCTCAACTCTTGCCTTAAATATCTAAGATGACTCACTACTTGTTCTCTTTTAGTTTGTGACATTTAATTTTAAATTAGTAGTTATATATTAAATAAATAATTTTTCATAGCAGCTAATGTAATAATTTCTGAATATTTATTAAAAATTTATAGATATTTCTGGTATTTAATTTTTAACTCAAAATTAGAATTAAAAATTAATAAATATATTCCTCTAACTCCTAAGATTGATAATCTAAATATTTTGAATAAGGTCAAATTTAAGTATTTTCAATAATAAAAGCGATAGAATTAAATAAAGAAGGAGGAATTAACCAAGATATTTATTTTGAATAATGGTTATCAATAGATCATAATCAAGAAAAAGCTTATGTTTTTCTATTAAAGAAATTTTTCAATGAACCCAAGTAGAAATCAAAAAATAAAAATTTTATTACTAATTAGTGGAAGTATTGCTGCAGTTCGAATGCCTCTTATGGTTAGCAAATTAGTTAAAGAAGGATATGAAGTTAAATGCGTATTAACTAACAATGCTGAAAAGTTAATCAAACCTCTTTCTTTATCGATCCTAAGCAGAAATAGCTGTATCCTAGATAAGGATCAATGGGATTATCATCAAAGTAGTCCTTTACATATAAATTTGTGCGAATGGGCAGATATATTAATTATGGCTCCTTTAACAGCCACTACTTTATCCAAATGGATTTCTGGAAATGCTGAAGGTTTAGTTTCAAGTATTTTAATAGCTAATAAGAAACCAATAATAGTTGCTCCGGCAATGAACACTAATATGTGGATTGATAACTCAATTCAAAACAACTATGAAAAATTAAAAACTTATAAAAATGTCCTAACTCTTAACCCAAATGAGGGACTATTAGCTTGTGATCAAATTGGTATTGGGAAAATTCCTTCTAATGATTTAATTCTTTTAGCTCTTGAATTCTTATTATCTAAAAATCAAAATAATAAATTTAATGACTTGGCTGGCAAGAAATTTTTAGTCACAGGTGGTGCAACAAGTGAGAAAATCGACGCTGCAAGAAGAATTACAAATAATAGCTCAGGAATGATGGGCTTACTTTTAGCCCAAGTTGCAAGATTTAGAGGTGCAACTGTAACTTATATTCACGGGCCTTTAAAACTTAATCCTGATCTTCAAGAGGGCATAAAAAATATTGAAATTAAAACAGGAATTGATCTAATTAAAGTTATCAGAAAAGAAATTTTAAATTGTGATTATCTTATAATGAATGCTGCAGTAACAGATATAAGAATATCAAATTCAATTGAAAAAAAAATTCCAAAAAATGAAATATCAAAATATTTTTCAAATAACTTTGAACTTGTTCCTGATATCCTAGGGGATTTAAAAAACTATAAAAAAGCTCATCAATTGTTTGTAGGATTTTGTGCTTTTACTGGGGAATTTGAGAATTTGAAGAGTATTTTGAAAAAAAAATTTGAAATTAAAGGATGTGACTATATTTTTGCTAATCCAATTGATATTGAAGGACAAGGATTTGGACACTCATCAAAAAATGAGGGCTGGCTCTTCGATAAAGATAAAATGAGATTTTATTTTGAAAAAACTACAAAAATTGATTTAGCCAATAATTTAATCAATAAAATTATTTCAATTAATAAATAAATCAAAATTTTAATATTTGTATTTTTTTGTAATTAATATTTTTAAAACTCTAGTAATAGCAATTTTTTAGCGTAGTATATATCAAGTTTTTATTTAAATTAAAAAGCTACGGGTTGTTTCGAGGGAAGACTTTGTACAACATTTTTGCTTCTTTCCCTAGTAATATCCCTACTGAAGATTAAAGGTAAATTTTTACCGTCATACTCAGAAACTTACTGAAATTTTAATTATGAGAATTCGTTCTTTTTTGGCCTTGGTCATTACATTTTGTTTAACTTTAGGTTTTGTTCCTGAACAGACATATGCTTTTTCTGAACGAGGCAATGCTCAATTTACAGATGTAGTTAATACTGGTAAAGCTAATGATTGCCCTGAGATAGATTCATCGTTAGATGGCACCATATCACTAAGCAATGGAGACTCGTTAAAAGGTATATGTATGCATCCCACAGAAGTATATGTAAAAGTCGCTGGAGCTAAACGTCAAAAAGCTGACTTCGTATCAACAAAAATTATTAGTCCTCGAAATAATACAACTGTTACCGAAGTTTATGGAGATATAGACTCTGGCAAATTTACAGAGAAAGGGGGCATCGATTTCCAACTAATTACTGTTTTAACCCCAGGAGGGCTTGAAGTTCCTTTTGCCTTCTCAGCAAAAGATTTAACAGCCTCGGTACCTTCGGCTATAGAGCCTGGAACAGAATTCAGTGGGTCTACATTTACTCCAAATTACAGGACGGGAGATTTCTTAGATCCAAAGGCTAGGGCTGCAAATACAGGTGTTGAATATGCACAAGGTCTTGTTGCTCTTGGTGGAGATGATGAAGAATTAGCCAAAGAAAATATTAAAGTTGATGTAAACGGTACAGGAACTATTAAATTATCAATCACAAGTGTTGATAGTGATACTGATGAGTTTTCAGGAACTTTTGAAGCTATACAACCCTCTGATACTGATATGGGTTCTAAAGAGCCTTTAGACGTGAAAATTATTGGTGAACTATACGGAAGAAAGGCTTAAGTTAAAAAGGGTTTAAACACCCTTTTTTCTCATGATCAATCAAAATATTAAAAAATGAATAAAGTAGAGAAAATCCTAAGAGATAAAAATGGATTAATAACTCCGCATGGAGGACAACTAAAAGAATTATTTATTAAAGATCAAAAATTTAAAGAAAATCTGCTATCAAAAATAACTTACAAACATGAATGCAGCGAAAGAAATGCATGTGATGTCGAATTGCTAATAATTGGTGCTTTTTCGCCTTTGGATGGATTTATGAATGAAGATGTTTATAAATCTGTAATTAAAAATTATAGGGATGTAGATGGTTTACTCTTTGGATTACCTATTGTATTAGATAGTGACAATGGTGAGATAAAAAACGGTGATAAAATCTTACTTACCTATAAAGGCCAAGATTTAGCAATTTTACAAGTTGAGTCCAAGTGGGAACCAGATAAATCATCTGAAGCAGAATTTTGTTATGGAACTAATTCTCTTGATCATCCAGCTGTAAAAATGATTTTTCATGAAAGAGGTAAATACTATTTAGGCGGAAAATTATTTGGATTAGAAATACCTATCAGAGATTTCCCATGCAAAACTCCAAAAGAAGTCAGATCAAGCTTGCCTCCTAATTATGATGTAGTTGCCTTTCAATGTAGGAATCCAATTCACAGAGCTCACTATGAATTATTTACTAATTCTTTATCTTCAGATAATGTCTCTGAGAAATCAATAGTATTAGTCCATCCTACTTGTGGTCCTACCCAGTTGGATGATATCCCAGGGAAAGTCAGATATCAAACTTACAAAAAATTATCAGAGGAAATTTCAAATGAAAAAATATTTTGGGCATTTTTGCCTTATTCAATGCATATGGCTGGACCAAGAGAAGCCCTTCAACACATGATCATAAGAAAGAATTATGGTTGTACTCATTTTATTATTGGAAGAGATATGGCAGGTTGTAAATCTTCTTCAACAGGAGAAGACTTCTATGGGCCTTATGACGCTCAAAACTTTGCTAAAAAATGTACCACAGAATTAAATATGAAAATTGTTCCATCAAAAAATCTTGTTTATACACAAGAAAAAGGATACATAACAGCTGAGGAGGCTGAGGAAAAAAGTTATAAGATCATGAAATTAAGTGGTACAGAATTTAGAAAGAAATTAAGGTCTGGAGAAGCTATTCCAGAATGGTTCGCATTTAAAAGTGTAGTAGATGTACTAAGAAGGTCTTAATAATGGATTATTCTTATTAATATATAAATATTGAAAATTTTTTATCGTGAACAAACGCTGGAGAAACGTTGGACTTTATGTTCTTGCAGTTATTACTGTAATCTTTATAGGAACATCTGTTTTTGACAAACCTGATGTAGAAAACGCTACTAAAACACTTAGATATAGTGATTTTATAGAAGCTGTTGAAGATAAAGAAGTTAGTAGAGTCTTAATATCTCCAGATAATGGAACAGCGCAAGTAGTTGAAAATGATGGGACAAGATCCGAAGTTAATCTTGCACCTGATAAAGACTTACTCAAAATATTAACCGAGAATGATGTTGACATTGCAGTACAACCAACAAGAATTAGTAATCCATGGCAACAAGCCATAAGCAGTTTAATATTCCCTATTTTACTCATTGGAGGTTTATTTTTCCTTTTCAGAAGAGCTCAAAGTGGTACCGGTGGAGGTGGTGGGAACCCCGCAATGAACTTTGGTAAAAGCAAAGCTAGATTACAAATGGAGCCAACGACTAAAGTTACATTTGCTGATGTGGCGGGAGTAGAAGGTTCAAAATTAGAGTTAACTGAAGTTGTTGATTTTTTAAAAAGTCCTGACAGATTTACAGCTGTTGGAGCAAAAATACCAAAGGGAGTCCTGCTAGTTGGCCCTCCAGGAACGGGTAAAACTTTATTAGCAAAAGCTGTAGCTGGTGAAGCAGGTGTTCCTTTCTTCTCAATATCTGGTTCTGAATTCGTAGAAATGTTTGTAGGAGTTGGTGCAAGTAGAGTCAGAGACTTATTTGAACAAGCCAAGAAAAATGCTCCATGTATAGTATTTATTGATGAAATTGATGCTGTTGGTAGACAAAGAGGTGCTGGTTTAGGAGGAGGTAATGATGAGAGAGAACAAACTTTAAATCAACTCTTAACTGAAATGGACGGTTTTGAAGGTAATTCTGGGATCATCATAATTGCAGCAACAAATAGACCTGATGTTCTTGATTCAGCTCTCATGAGACCGGGAAGATTTGACAGGCAGGTAACAGTTGATAGGCCAGACTATGCAGGTAGATTACAGATTCTCAATGTACATGCAAAGGATAAAACACTCTCTAAAGATGTAGATTTAGATAAAGTTGCTAGAAGAACACCAGGGTTTACTGGTGCAGACCTTGCTAATTTATTAAATGAAGCTGCTATTTTAGCTGCGAGAAGAGAGCTAGACAAAGTTAGCAATGATGAAGTAGGTGATGCTATAGAGAGAGTAATGGCGGGACCAGAAAAAAAAGATAGAGTAATGAGTGATAGAAGAAAAGAGTTAGTTGCTTACCATGAAGCTGGACATGCCATAGTTGGAGCATTAATGCCAGACTATGATCCAGTTGCCAAGGTTTCTATAATCCCAAGGGGTCAAGCAGGCGGATTAACTTTCTTTACACCTAGTGAAGAGAGGCTTGAGTCTGGCTTATATTCACGTTCATATCTACAAAATCAAATGGCCGTTGCTTTAGGGGGCAGGGTTGCTGAAGAAATTGTTTATGGCGAAGATGAGGTAACAACTGGTGCTTCCAACGACCTGCAACAAGTTGCTAATGTTGCAAGGCAAATGATTACTAAATTTGGTATGAGTGAAAAGATAGGTCCTGTTGCCTTGGGCAGATCTCAGGGAGGGATGTTTTTAGGCAGAGACATAGCTTCTGAAAGAGACTTTTCTGAAGATACTGCTGCAACAATTGACTTAGAGGTTTCTGAACTAGTAGATGTTGCTTACAAAAGAGCTACTAAAGTTCTTAGTGATAACAGGAAAATGCTTGATGAGATGGCTCAAATGCTTATCGAAAGAGAAACAATTGATTCCGAAGATATTGAACAATTAATAAATAGATCAGATGTTACGGTAGCAAATTATTTATAATTAAATTAAATTTAATTTAATTGATTTAAAAAAATAGATCTATTCGAAAAAGCGATATCTAGCCAACCTTTTTTTCTCTTATTGAGACCATTACCATGTGTACTTGAAAATGATCTAGATAGAATATTGTTTATTAAAAAAATAAGAGAGCTCATAAATATTGGATTTAATAATATAGAGATTCCTTGGAACGAGAGTTCGAATTGGTTAGACTTAATGTCATCCTTAAGATCGGAATTTCCTTATATAAATCTTGGTTCAGCTTCAAACGTAAATCAAAGATCAATTAATGCCTCAATAAACTTAAATTTAAATTTCTCCATGATGAGGTTTTGGGACAAAAATTTATTTAGTTATTCAAAATCAAATAAACATTTGTTGATTCCTGGGATTAATACTTTTAAGGATTTTGAAGAGGCAAAAACTCTTGACTGCAATATTATAAAAATTTATCCTATTAATAAAAAAGAAAATAGTTTAAAAATTGATTGTTTTAATAAGGAAATTACTTTTATTGCAGCTGGTGGACTATCTATATCAGACATACAAAAATATAAATTATTTGGTTATAAAGCTATTGTCATTGGAGAAAAAGGTTTTAATGGAAAATTCTTTGATAAAAGAATATATAGTTGGGCAGAAGACAATCTTACCTAATTACTTTTCTTAATTTAAGAAATTACATTGTGCATGATTTAGTAATAAATGATCTGCCAAAACGAGAGCAACCATTGCATCTACCATTGGAACTGCTCTTGGTAAAACGCAAGGATCATGCCTCCCTTTAGCCTTAAGATAGACTTCTTCCCCATCTGAATTGACCGTTTTTTGCTCTTTTTTAATAGTTGCTGTAGGTTTGAAAGCAATTTTCATACTTATCGTTTCTCCATTACTAATACCACCTTGTATCCCTCCAGAATTATTAAATAAAGTTTTTAATTTATTCTTATCATCTGATTGAATAAATGGATCATTATGTTCACTACCTTTTAAGTATGTGCCAGCGAATCCCGAACCTATTTCAAAACCTTTAGTAGCAGGCAAAGACATTAATGCCTTAGCTAAATCAGCCTCTAATTTATCAAAAACTGGCATTCCTAAACCGCTAGGAGGATTTTTTACCAAGCATTGAATTACCCCTCCACAAGAATCACCTTGCTGTTGCAATTCTCCAATCATTTTTATCATTTCTTCCGCAACCTCCTGATCAGGGCATCTCACAATATTTGAATCTATTAATTCAAGAGAAATATTATTATTTTCAACTTCTGAATCAATATTATGAATTCTTTTTACCCATGATAAAACCTCAGTATTAAAAGATTTCTTTAATAATTGTTTTGCTATTGCTCCAGCTGCTACTCTTCCTATTGTCTCTCTAGCAGAAGCTCTCCCTCCTCCAGAATCAGCTTGTATTCCATATTTTAAATGATAAGTACCATCTGCATGTGAAGGTCTAAATATTTGTTCTAAATTATTATAATCACTAGGTCTTTGATCTTTATTCCTAACAATCATTGCGATTGGAGTACCTAAAGTAATATTTCCTTTTAAACCGCTAAGTATTTCTAATTTATCTTCTTCTTTCCTTTGAGTAGTAATTTTACTTTGGCCTGGTTTACGCCTATTTAACTCTCCTTGAATCAGATCAGTATCTAATTTTAATTTAGGAGGGCAACCATCTAGTATTACTCCTACAGCTCCTCCATGTGACTCCCCAAAAGTGCTAACACGAAAAATTTTGCCAAAACTGCTACTCATGTATATAAATCTATTTTAATTTTATTATAAGTAAATAAGTTAATTATAGACAAAAAAAAAGACTCTCCGAAGAGAGTCTTTGAATTTAAGAACCTTAAGCTTAGCCGATAGCAGGAGCTGTAAGAGCTACAGTTGTAGACTCAGCAGCTGCAAGATCGAGTGGGAAGTTGTGAGCATTACGCTCGTGCATTACTTCCATACCTAAGTTTGCACGGTTAAGTACATCACCCCATGTAGGAACGATTTTACCGTTAGCATCAACAACTGACTGGTTGAAGTTGAAACCGTTTAGGTTAAATGCCATTGTGCAGA
>CAYSSQ010000006.1:0-46584 GCA_964433825.1 uncultured Prochlorococcus sp.
TCGAAAGAAACAAACCACATGTCAACATAGGCACAATTGGTCACGTTGATCATGGTAAAACCACCCTAACTGCTGCTATTACAAATGTCTTAGCTAAAAAAGGTCAAGCACAAGCGCAAGATTATGGAGACATTGATGGTGCTCCTGAAGAAAGAGAGCGCGGCATAACTATTAATACTGCTCATGTAGAGTATGAAACAGAAGGTAGACATTATGCACATGTCGACTGCCCTGGTCATGCTGACTATGTAAAAAACATGATTACAGGAGCAGCCCAAATGGATGGTGCAATTCTTGTTTGTGCAGCTACTGATGGACCAATGGCTCAGACAAAAGAACATATCCTTTTAGCGAAGCAAGTTGGTGTTCCAGCCTTGGTTGTTGCTTTAAATAAATGTGACATGGTTGATGATGAGGAGATCATTGAACTTGTTGAAATGGAAATAAGAGAACTACTTGATAGTTATGATTTTCCTGGCGACGATATTCCCATAGTTCAGGTTTCAGGACTTAAAGCTCTTGAGGGTGATTCAACATGGGAATCAAAGATTGAAGAGTTAATGAAAGCAGTTGATGCGAGTATTCCTGAACCAGAGCGAGAGGTAGACAAGCCCTTCTTAATGGCGGTAGAAGATGTTTTCTCAATTACAGGTAGAGGAACAGTAGCTACTGGAAGAATTGAAAGAGGAAAGGTTGTTAAAGGAGAAGAGGTCGAAATAGTAGGTATTAAGGATACAAGATTAACAACTGTCACAGGAGTAGAAATGTTCCGTAAATTCCTCGATGAAGGAATGGCTGGAGATAATGTTGGTTTACTACTCAGGGGTATTGAAAAAGAAGATATAGAGAGAGGAATGGTACTTGTCAAAAAAGGATCTATCACTCCTCATACTAAATTTGAAGGTGAAGTTTATGTCCTTAAAAAAGAAGAAGGTGGAAGACATACTCCTTTCTTCACTGGTTATAGACCTCAATTCTATATAAGAACTACTGATGTTACAGGACAAATTACGGCATTTACTTCAGATGATGGATCAAATGTTGAAATGGTTATGCCTGGAGATAGGATCAAAATGACAGGTGAACTGATATGCCCAGTTGCAATCGAACAAGGTATGCGTTTTGCAATACGAGAAGGTGGCAGAACAATTGGTGCAGGAGTAGTATCAAAAATAGTTGAATAATTATTTTTCTTTATTAACCGACTCCTTATCAATTAGAATAAATTAATAATAATGGTGAGCTATATTTTGGCTCACCATTTTAACTCAAAAAATTATGACTACATCGATAGCTCAGCAAAAAATCAGGATAAGATTAAAAGCGTTTGATAGAAGAATGCTCGACTTGTCATGTGACAAAATTATTCAAACAGCTGATACTACAGCTGCTTCTGCAATTGGTCCAATACCATTGCCAACCAAAAGAAAAATATATTGTGTTTTGAGATCTCCACATGTAGATAAAGATTCTAGAGAGCATTTTGAAACTAGAACTCATAGGAGAATTATTGACATATATAGTCCATCTGCAAAGACAATTGATGCTTTAATGAAATTAGATCTTCCAAGTGGTGTAGATATAGAAGTTAAACTTTAAAATAAGCCCCAAAAGTACTTAAATTTACTAAAATATTCTTAAACATACTACTTGTATATGGGAGATATCTCAGTTAGGGAATTACCTTTGTTTCCTCTTCCAGAGGTTGTTCTTTTTCCTAATGAGGTATTACCTCTTCATATCTTTGAATCTAGATACAGAATGATGTTGAAATCAGTTTTGGAATCTGATTCATTATTCGGTGTCATAAAGTGGGATCCTGATACAAAAAGTATGGCTAACGTTGGATGTTCTGCTCATGTAATTAAGCATCAAACTTCTGATGATGGAAGAAGTAATATTATTACAATTGGCCAGCAACGATTTCAGATATTAGAAGTCATTAGATCAACACCATACTACTCAGCAATGGTTTCTTGGATTGATGATAATAATATAGAAAATTTAAATGATCTTGATGTTCTTAGAGATTCTGTAACTCAAGCTTTAAATGATGTAGTAACTTTGACAAGTAAACTAACGAATTCACAAAAAGTTCTTCCTGATAAATTACCTAGCAATCCTTTAGAACTGTCCTTTTGGATTGGTGCTCATTTAGGGGGACCTGTAGCGGATGAACAGCAGAGACTTTTAGAGGAAAGAGATACTTTTAGTCGATTACAAAGAGAATTCGAAATGTTAGACCATACTAGAAAGCAATTAGCTGCAAGGACCGTACTTAAAGAGAGTTTCCCAGAGGGTAAATAAAGAGTGATTGAGGATATCAATTATTAAAGATCAATATTCTTAGATAAATAACATCCAAAGTCAATTAAATTTTCACATAAAGGTTTAATTTTTTCTTTTAAAATCTCAAACGTTTTAATATCAGTTTGATCATTTATTTCCACATCGATATAAATTACATATTCTCCCAGTTCTCTTTTTGATGGTCTTGATTCTATTTTACTCATATTGAATCCAAGTTCACTAATATAACCTAATGCTTTTAATAGGGCCCCAGGACTATTGGATAAAAGAGAAAAAGCGAAACTTGCTATATTTGCTTTTTTTACATCCTTTTTTTCTGTTAATAGTACAAATCTTGTGCAATTCCCAGGAACATCATTGATTGGGAAAGCGAGTTCGTTTAAACCGCCAATCTCAATAAGTGATTTTGATCCAATTGCTGCTCTAAAAGAACTCCCCTTTACCATATTGACAGCTTCTGAAGTAGAGTTTGTGGGTAATAATATTGCATCGGGGAGGTACTTTAAAAGCCACTCTGAACATTGTGCTAGTGCTTGAGGATGTGAAAGTACTTCAGAAATATCTTTAATCTCGCCACTACTAATTAGAGCATGTTTTATTGGTAAAACAATTGCGTGACTGATAAATATATTAGAAAATTTCCAAAGAGCATCTAATGTTGCCGATACCCCCCCTTCTACAGAATTTTCAATAGGAACTACTGCTGCATCACAATTTTTGTAGGCTATAGATTTAATTACAGAATGAAGCCCTTTACATGGTACAAATATAGGTGAATCATAATTGGCATGTTTTGACAAAATATGAGCAGCTTTTTCTGCGTATGTTCCTTCAGGACCTAAATATGCAACTTGTTTTCGCATGATGAATAGAAATGAAAAAAAGAGTTAAAATTAAACATTGGAGGTTCTAATAAAATGCTTTTAACTTTTGATGCTAAGCAGAAACTTAAATTGTCTGTAACAGCAAATAAAGAACATCTTCCAGCTTATCTTCTTGAGGAAGAGAGAGTTGTTGGAGCTATGCTGGACTCCAATAAATTAATACCTGAAGGTAAGGGAAAGTACAAGTATAATGTTACAAGTTTCAGGGTTTTTCAATTAGATATTAATCCGGTTGTTTCAATCGCTGTAGAGAATGAGAAGGGTGTTCTAAAAATGAGTGCCTTAGATAGCAAACTTGAAGGCCTTGGAATTGTAGATGATTTTAATTTAATTTTAAAAGCAAATTTAGAAGCGACAAATATTGGATTGGAAGGAGAAGCTCTCTTAGGAGTTAAAGTTAGCCAACCTTCATTATTAAAATTTGTTCCTAAAAAAATATTAGAGTCAACAGGACAGTCTGTTTTAAACGGAATCTTATTAGGTATTAAAGCAAGAGTTCAGCAACAACTAATTAAAGACTTTATTGATTGGTGCAGATTAAACAATATCTAATCTTCTAAGAAAACTTTTTCTATGTAATCCTGTTATCCCATTTCTTTCAATTCTTAAAAAGTGTTCTTTTGTCCCATATCCTTTATTTTTTCCAATACAGTAGCCTTTAAATTTCTCTTCAAATCTAAGCATTAATAAATCTCTATTAACTTTGGCAAGTATGCTTGCTGCTGCAATAGATGCAAATTTTGATTCTCCCGCAATAATATTTCTTTGAGTTCCATTCCAAGTTTTTATTGGTAAATTGCCATCTACGAGAATATGAGTAGGTAATGATTTTAATTTGTAAATCGCCCTAATCATTGAGATCTCATTTGCAAATCTTAATCCATAGGTATCAATTTCTCTGACTGAACTTTGGCCAATTCCCCAATCATTTGATAACTTTAGGATCTCAGGCAGTAAAAGTTCTCTTTTTTTTTGAGTCAACTTTTTACTATCATCTAATCCTAATTTTTTCAGTTTCGACCCATTCTTTCTAGATAAAACAACGACAGCTGAGAAAATAGGCCCGAATATACAACCTCTCCCTACTTCATCAATTCCTATCTCAATATTTTCATTCACTTGTTGCAGATGACCTTCTTCTTTTTCTTCTGGAAATGTCAATTTCATTTTCTGAACTAATTTCTAATATATCTTCTGCATGGTCTTTATCCTCTATGTTATGTTTATCTACTATTACTTTTTTTTGATTAGTTTCTTGATTTGATTGGTTTAATTCCTTAGCCTCTTCCGAATTAATTGAATTTAAATTTTGATTATTTAATTTCTTTTTACTCGAAATATTCTTTGCTTCTTTTTGAGGGTTGCTTCCTAGTTGAGCAATAGTATTAGTGCTTATATATTCTTTACCTAGCTTAATCAGTGGATTGATTCCAAGCTGACTGTAAACAAGCTTTTCATCCTCACTTAGTTCAATAGTAATTATTTCTTTTTCATTTGAATTTGAGCCATTTTGGTGCTCATCATGAACTGGCTTTTTCTTATTTGAGACTTCTTCTTCAATATTATTTGTCACTAAATCTATATCCCTTTCTTCTCTCTTTAAATATTTTTCATTACTATCTTTAATCTCAAATATTGAATCATCAATATTTGTGTTCTTTTTACCTTTTTTTGAAATCTTTTGATTTTCAAAGTTATTTTTTTCAAAATCTATTAGTTTTTTTAATTGTATTAACCCATCGCAATCACTTAATTTTTTGCCAAATAATTCATATATATTTTGACCTTGTCTTTTTCTTGTGAGTTCTAATAAACCAAGTTCTGTTAATTGAGCTATCTGTGGTCTTGCAGAATCATCTTTTATAGCAGATGTAAAATGTTCAAGTAATTGAAACTGATCTCTTCTTGAATCCATATCAATAAAATCTATCACTAAAATACCGCCAATATTTCTTAATTTCATTTGCCTCGCTATTTCTATGGCGGCCTCGCAATTTGTCCATAATACTGTTTGTCTTGAATTGGCTGATCTTGTAAATGATCCAGAATTTACGTCAATAACAGTAAGAGCCTCTGTTGGCTCAATAATGATATACCCTCCTGATGGCAAATCGACCCTTGGCTCAAGAGCTTTTTTAATGGCTAAATCAATTTTATAATTTTCAAGAATATGTTCATTTTTGACGTTGCTATAAAACTCAACATTTACTTTTGAATCGTTATCAGAAAGAAAAGCTTTTGCTCTTTCAGTAGCGCTTTTATTATCAATAGTTATCTTATTAGTTGATGCGCTTACATAGTCTCTTAAAATTCTCAAGGAAAAATCTTCGTCTCTATTAATTAAAACGGGAGGACTTGTAGAATCTATTATTTGCAGGATAGAATCCCATTTTTGTATTAAATTTTCTAAATCATCAATAAGTAATTCTTCATTTATATTTGCTGCTTCTGTTCTGAAAAGTAATCCTGTTCCAGGAGCTTTGATTAATACGCCTAATGCTTTAAGTCGACTTCTTTCTGTTTCAGTATTGATTTTTCTTGAAATATTTACGCCTTGTCCAAATGGTTGCAAAACTAGATACTTTCCAGGAAGTGATATGTTACCCGTCAAACGAGGACCTTTTGAGCTGGTTGGCTCTTTTATTACCTGCACAACAACTTTTTGTTTTGGCTCTAGTAACTCTGTAATTCCTGCTGAGCCTTTTTTAAGCTTTAGTGGTCCAAGATCAGATACATGAATGAAGCCATTTTTTTCGCTTTCTCCAATATCTATAAAAGCTGCGTCAATACCAGGCAAGACATTTTCTACAGTTCCTAAGAAAATATCCCCTATTTGATACTGACCTTGTGCGACGATTAGTTCATCAACTCGATCATCTTTAAGTAGAGCTGCAATTCGTGCTTGCTCAGCTATTATGATTTGCTGAGACATATAAAAAATCTGTTATGTTTTTTGTATTTGAGAATTTATTCAAGCTTTAAAGTTTATGTGGTAATTTAACTGGTTAGCTGTCAACTATGAAGTTGACCAAAGATTTAATATGCTTGTTAATTAAGTTTAATAAAGAATTTCAAACAATTTACTTTATTTAAATGACTATGATAAATCTCTTTATTGATCATTAGTCCATTTAATATTAACATTATTATTCACTTAAGTCACATTAATCATTTATTCTGTAAAGGGTTAATTCATAAACTTAAAAAAGTGGTTCAAGTAAACGAAAATTATTTAAAGCTTAAAGCGGGATATTTATTTCCTGAAATTTCCAAAAGAGTAAGATTACATTCCCAGAAAAGTAATTCATCAAGTCTTATTAAACTAGGGATCGGAGATGTTACGGAACCATTGCCTCAAGCTTGTATTAAAGCCATGAATAGTGCTCTGACAGAGATGGGTACAATTGAAGGGTTTAAAGGGTATGGACCTGAACAAGGGTACGAATGGTTAAGAGAAAAAATTTCAAAAAATGATTATTTAAATAGAGGTTGTCAGATATCTCCAGAAGAAATTTTCGTTTCAGATGGATCAAAATGCGATAGTAGTAATATTTTAGATATTTTAGGTAATGAAAATTCAATAGCTGTAACCGACCCAGTTTATCCTGTTTATGTTGATAGTAATGTTATGTCCGGGAGAACGGGCCATCCAATATCTGATGGAGGTTACGAGGGACTAACTTATATTGCAATAAATGAGGAAAATAATTTCAAACCTCAAATCCCATCAAAGAAAGTAGATATTATTTATCTTTGCTTTCCAAATAATCCTACTGGAGCGACAATTTCAAGTAGCGAACTGAAAGAATGGGTTAATTTTGCTAATAACAATAATTCCTTAATTTTCTTTGATGCTGCTTATGAAGCTTTTATTCAAGATAATAGTTTACCTCGTTCTATTTATGAAATAGATGGTGCCAAAAATTGTGCTATTGAATTTAGATCTTTTTCTAAGAACGCTGGCTTTACAGGTGTTAGGTGTGCTTATACGGTAATCCCAAAATCACTTAAGGGTGTAAGTCTAGATAACCAGCAAGTTGATTTATGGTCATTGTGGAATAGAAGACAAAGTACAAAATTCAATGGAGTTAATTATGTTGTTCAAAGAGGTGCTGAGGCAGTTTATTCTGAAGAGGGAAGAGCTCAAGTTAAAAACTTAATAGATTTTTATATGCATAACGCCGGAATTATGAGATCGGAATTACAAAATTTAGGGTTTAAAGTCTTTGGAGGTATTAATGCACCATATGTCTGGATTAAAGTTCCTGATAAAATGTCTTCTTGGGATTTCTTTGATTATTTACTTGAGAAAGCTAATGTAGTTGGCACGCCTGGAAGTGGCTTTGGAAAAGCAGGAGAAGGATACTTTAGATTATCTGCTTTTAATTCTCTAACCAATGTTAAGAATGCGATGAATAGAATAAGTAATATATAATAAATTAATAAATATGTTACTAAAATAAAATCGATGTTTACCACAAATTCAGATAGTAGTAGTAAGTCAGCTGTTCTTGAAAAAAATCCTGATAAGTTAAAAAATAAGTCACCAAAATATAAAGTATTACTGCATAATGATCCAGTGAATTCTATGGAGTATGTAGCTGCCTCCTTAAGAGAGGTTGTACCACAATTGAGCGAACAAGACGCAATTTCAATAATGCTAGAAGCTCATAATAATGGAGTTGGTTTAGTAATTATTTGTGACTTAGAGCCAGCGGAATTCTATTCTGAATCACTTCGATCAAAAGGTTTAACAAGCTCTATAGAAAAAGAAGATTAATATTTAATTTTTTGAAACTATTGAAAAATTTTTTAAAAAAGAATAATTACCTTATTTCTCTTATATATTTTCCTTTCATATATTTATTAGGTTGGATAATTATTTCAATATTAATTTATCCATTTCCCATTCTTAGCGGCAATAAATCATTATATGGAACTGTAATTACATTTATAATGTTCCTGCTATTTTTGCCCAGTTGGTGTAAATATAAATGGAATAAGAATTTAACTGAATCAATAGGACTAATTAACCTAAATAGGAGGAATTCATTTTTTCTATTAACATCTGAGTTTTTTAAAGCATCCCTAACTATCTTTTTAATATGTTTAATTGCAGTAATTGGAGGATATGCAAAATTTATATCGGAGATTAATTATTCTATTATTTTTAATAGTATCTTTTTAGGTCTTATAGTTGGTTTTGCTGAAGAATTAATTTTTAGAGTTTGGTTATTTGAAGAATTAAATTTGTACTTTAAGAAGAATTATGCAAATCTGTTTCAAGCTTTTATTTTTTCCTTGGCCCATTTTAGATGGGACTTTAACTTTTTAAATAATGCTCAATTATTAGTAGGTTTATTTTTATTAGGTATATATTTGAATAGATGGAGAGAAAACAAGAATTCTTCAATATTAGTACCTTTTTGCTTTCATGCTTCAATTGTTAGTCTTTGGTTTTTAATCAGTACTTCCCTAATAAATATTCAAAATAATATTCCAAAAATTTTATTTGGCCCCGGTACAGGAAGCGAAATTAATCCGATCGGTGGATTACTAGGAATTTTAATCCTTTGGATTCTCTGTTTTGGTAAAGATCTTAAATTCAAAGATTTCTTTCCTAAAAGAAAATCAAATTAGAAAATATATAACTATATGAATTTTAATTTTTCGAGTAAATATTGAATTAAATAGTTATTCTTAAATATGAGTTTTAAAATATTTTAATTATATCTTTTTACAGAGTCTGTCATTAATGAAAATATATTTCTTCTTAGAGGTTTTATTTTTCTAAGCATATAAAAAATAAAAATTCTTATTGGATACAAAAAAATATTTTTATTGGAAAATAATTTTATTAAAAAGTCAGTGAAAACTAGTAAAGAAAAAATATCAATAAAGCGATTTAAGAAAAAAGTAAATGAAAAAATTTTGCGACCGATTATTGATAATCTTTCATAATTAAAAATCATTTGTCTTAAGTCATAAACATCCCTTATACAAGAATTAAGCCCTTGTCCACCAACTGGGTGAAATGAATGTGCTGCATCTCCTACCAAAACTTTTTTAAAATTGGAAAATTTTGGTAGAGCGAAAGCCTGTGCTACTGAATAATTAGCAATTTCGCTTTCTATTGACTCTGGCTTTATTTGATCTGGCAAGATATTAGATAGTCTCTCTAATAATTCATCATTTGATAGTTTAAGCTTCGCTCTTGTTTCTGATTCTTTAGAAAACCAAATTATCTGATAAATATTATTTTTTAGGGGCAGTAATGCTAAAGGTCCTTCATTCCTAAAAATCTCATAGGCTCTTCTTCTTGGAATGCCTTTAAGTACAGCTCTGAAAGAAATGCATCTTTGCTTATATAGGCGTTTAATATAGCTTATTCCCCATTTATCTCTAGTGGATGAATCCCTTCCATCTGCAGCTAAGATGAAATTATATTTATTATCGTTGGTTTTATCAATATGTGATCTGGTTATGTATTTATTTTGATTGATGTAATCTATAAAAATTTTCATGAGGAATTTATGCTCAATAACCCAACCAATATTATTTTGATCATCATTAAAACTTTTTAAATCACTATTTCTAACAATCACTGATTGAGATAATTCAGCATCAATAATTGATAAAGTATTGAACCCATGTGCATATTTTTTAATATCTTGCCATAATCCTAATTTCTCAAATATTTTTCTTGAGGATTGCGTTATGGCATAACCTTTATCTTTTGCAGATAGTGCAATATCTGAGAGTGGATCAATTAAAGTTATATTGCAGTTATTAGTGGCTAAAGAAATAGCTAATAAAGATCCAGTAGGACCTGAACCTAAAATTTTTATTTTTTTTTTATTCACAATGAAGAACCTTTGATAGAGATAAAAAGTGAAATTATAGATCTAAATAAAGAATTATTTAGTAGGGTTCAAATAATCTTTATTAGAAGAAAAATTCATTTTAATTATCCTCTGCATTTGAACACACCGAATTGCATTAGTCCATTACCAAAAGCCCAGTCCATTAATAAAATTGTTGGAATTTCTCTAAAAGATTTAAATAATGATGATAAGCCTAACGATAAGAATACTCTTGGTCTTCTTACACCTTCAAAGATTGATTCCCACCAAGATGGTAATGTTTCTTTTGTCCAATCATCAGTTTCAACTTGACTTCCAACAAAAGAACTGATTTCAAGATTATTTCTAAAACTATTTATACTACTAAAACTTGGATGAGCCCATTGCTCCAATAATTGTTTTAATACCATTTTCTCTATTAAGTTAGGTGCCTTTTGTGTAAGATCTCTAGAATTCCAATCTGCAACAGCTAAATAGCCTCCTGGCCTTAGCACTCTTAACATCTCATCGGCATATTTTTGTTTGTCAGGCATATGAGGACCAGCTTCTACACTCCAAATACCATCAAATTCTCCATCTCCAAACTCTAGATTCATAGCATCCATCTGTTGGAAAGTACAACTTAAATTTGAACTAGTTAACTCGCGAGCTCTTTTGACTTGTTCTGCACTAATAGTAATTCCAATAACATTGAACCCGTAATGCTCTGCTAAGATCCTTGAACTTCCTCCAATGCCACACCCTACATCTAAAACTCTAGAGCCTTTTGGAAGCTTATCTAAGCCGCTCCATTTAACTAACTCGTGTACAAAAGTTGCTTTGGCCTCTCTGAAATCTCCAAGATTTGATTTATCATGATAATAACCAAGGTGTATGTGCTCCCCCCATAACTTTTCTAATATTCGATCGCTTGTCCAAGTATCATATGCATCAGACACTGATTCTGTTGTCTCAAACTTTCTATTCTTAGCAATCCATAAAATAGTAAAAAAGCTAATAAAAGAAATGATTAAAATTGCGTAGTTTTGATTCATGGCTAATTAAATGGTCCTCAAAGTTTGGGAAATAATCTTAAAAGCTTATTATTATTTTAAGCTTTTTGAGCTTTCATTATTCTCAAATTTCGTGAGTAATCTTTACATTATCCTATAGTTCTAACAATTTTTGTTGCTCATCTGCGACTATACTTTTAAAAATAGTGAGTGATCTCTAAATTAAGATCGTTTGAAAAAAATGTTTTATTTTAATTCTAATAGGAAAATTATTAAAGGAATTTAAGAATAATTTTTGTAGTTTAATCAAACTTTATTACTTTTCTATAAAATTAAAAGTAGTTTATATCTGAATATTTATTGATAAATATTTTCTGACTAGAATTCAGAAATAATATATACCCAACAAACTCTTAATAATTTAAGTCCATCAATCCACCTTGATATATTTGGGGCACCAGACTTTCTTGCATAATACCTGACTGGGTAATTAAGAATTTTTATATCATTATTTGCTGCTTCTAAAATAATAGTAAAATCTCCAAAAGGATCTAATTTAGATTCCCAACTACCATTACTCTTCATTAAATTAAAGAATTTTCTTGAAAAAACTTTTGTACCGCATAAAGAGTCTGAAACTGGGTTATTTATAATTATCGAGAGTAAAATTGCAAAACATCTATTACCAATATAATTGGCCCATCTCATGGCATCTTTTTCCATCGGAAAAATTGTTCTAGAGCAATTTATTAATATATTTTCATTCTTTGTGGCCTGAATAATAGCATCAATACTGTCATCAATATCTACAGTTAAATCACTGTCAATAATAGCTAGTGTATCTCCAGAAGAAATATTGAATCCTTCAACAACTGCATTTTTTTTTCCTTTTGAAGTTTGTTTTAATAATTCAATTTTGAAAGTATTTGAGAAATCTTTTTTCAATCCCTCTAACATTTTATAAGTATTATCATTGCTATTCCCCTCTACGAAGATTATTTCAATATTGTGTGAAATATTTTTAAACTTTTCTAAAGCTTTTATTAATAGTGATTTATTGCCTTCTTCATTTCTTGCAGGAATAACTATCGAAATTAATTGTTCTTTTGTCATTTCTTTGTATTTATAAAGAACTATTTCAATCTCAAATGCAAGTTCTTTAAGAATGGGGATCTTCCTAAATATATTTTTAAGAGTTTTAGGTATTAAATTCGTTTTAAGTGGAGTTAATTTTTTTGCTTTCCATCTTATTGGCCTATAGTTATATATTTCAGCAAGTGATTCAATATCGCATAATGTGATTCTGGCTTTATTAGTTGTTTCTCGAAAGATTCTAGAATCTAATCTTAACCACCTTATAATTGGCTCCCAAGTATTGCCTCGAACTTTAACTTTTATGAATTCATTATCATTCTTAAATGTTTGATGTAACTGGTTATTTGTTAAATTCCAAGTAGTTATTGATTCCATTAAATTTTTTAATTAATTTTATCACTTGGATCTATTTTCTTTTTGATTTTTTTTACGAGAATCCAAGGATTTAAATAATTATCTTCATATATTAGTTCAAATGATTTTCTATCAACATCTTGAAATGTCGATTTTGTAGTCCAAATATATCTTAAAGGTTCGACTTCATTTAATTTGTTAATTCCCTTCCCTAAATTGGGAGTTAGAAGTGCTATCCTTATTATCTTAGATTGAGAAGCAGTATCAACGATATCACTTTTTTTAACATAAATAACTTGATTTTTTAAATCCTCCAGAGCAATTAAGCGTTCCATACTTTGTCTAAGTTCCTTTGATCTATCAGTAAATAAACCAGACTGAATGAGTAATGATGAAAATAAATATGGACCTAATACTAATAAAATTAAAATTCTTTTAGGATCATTTACTTTGCTTATCAAAATTAATGAAGAGGCAAATAAAAAGAGCCCTGACATAATCATTAATTCTTCATGAAAAGATAAAGCGATTAAATCCTTAATACGAAAATAATATGAAAATATAAATGATAAAAATAATAGTGGTATAACTTTTGAAATCAAAAATATAAATGTAGGTTTAAATCTATTTGAATTAATAATATATTGGATTCCTATAAATGCATTGATTGAAAAAATAGATGCAATCTGAAGAGGGTAATAAGGTGTTTTTGTTGAAAAGGTGCTTATTAGAAATAAAAGAATAATTGGGAAATAACACAAAATAAAATTATTTTGTTTATTGATTTTGAAATTTACAATTAAGCCTATTAAAGAAAATATGCTCCAAGGTAAAAAATTTAAGGGGATATTCCACAAATAATAATAAAAGGGATTTGAAAAAGTATTTTGGTTAGAAAGGTTATTAAACTTGCTTACAAGATAAAAAATAATATTTTTCTCTAAAAATTGATTTATTGCTAAATACCAAATAATAAATGGGAGAAAACCAATAAAAAGTCCTAATACAAAATAGTTATTTACTATTACGTTCCTTTTTTTTAAGATGTAGGGGCTTAATGCTATTAAGGGGACTATTACTAAGAATGTTTTCAAAATGAAGGCCAATCCTATCCATAAACCAAAGGTTAAATGAAAAAGTATATTCCTATTACTTTCAATTTTTATCAGTGAATATAATCCTCCCGTTACTAGACAAGCAAAAATCAGATCTTGAGTCGCTTGATGAGCAAAATCAAACCATATGAAAGTGGTTGATAGGATAATACTTGAAAATATTGCTCCTCTTTTACCTACTAACTCTTCATGTAGTTTATGTGTGAGGAAAATCATCACAAAAGCACCTATAGTGGTAGGAATGTGAGCAGCAAAAGAATTCATGCCAAATATTGTTTGCGATTTTGCAATTAGATATTGAATCCCAATTGTTCTATCTAAATTGTATCCGTCCCACCACTGAGGGATAAGCCAATTATTGTTGTCTATAATCCATCTAGCTTGTAAAGCATAAAACCCCTCGTCATAAGCCAGATAACTTCTCTTCCCCAAATAAATTAATATTGGGAAAAATATAATAAGTTTTTTAAATCTTTTTATAAAAGTTGATTTCATATAACTTTAAAAATATATGCCGATAATTGGGATTGAACCAATGACCCACTGTTTACGAAACAGTTGCTCTACCACTGAGCTATACCGGCAATTTTAATTTTTAAATTTTTTCATATAGACTTAAGTCTATGTTTTAAATCATGAATGTCAAAAATTGATCCAGAATTAAAAAAAAAGCTTTTAAAAGAAACTAAAGCCCCTTTCAAAGGATTAAGAAGAGTAGTTTATGTAGCTTGTTCTGGATCAGCTTTTCTAGGCTTATTTATAATGATTTCACAATTAGCTGCTGGAAACGAAATTCAACAAAATAATTTATTAATTCAATTAGGAGCATGTATACTTTTCCCTCTATTATTTTTTCTTGAAAGAAACAAAAAAACTTAGAGTTTTAGCTACTAAGAGTTCTTTTTTTGGTAACTAATTTATATGCTTCAATTATATCTCCTTCACTCCAGTTAGAAAATTTGTCACAACCGACTCCACATTCAAAACCAGTATTTACTTCTTTAACATCATCTTTTGATCTTTTTAAAGAATCTAAATTACCTTCATAAACTATTTCATTATCTCTTCTTACTCTTACAGAGCAGTTCCGTTGGAGTTTACCGCTTTGTATATAACAACCAGCTATTGTCCCTTTACCAATTGTAAAAATAGCTCTAACTTGAGCTTCACCTAATTCTTCTTCAACTAAATCTGGTTCCAATAATCCTTCCATTGCTGATTGAATATCTTCTAATAATTTGTAAATCACATCATATTCTCTAATATCAACATTATTTGCGTCCGCCGCTCTTCTCGCACCTGAGGCCATAGTTGTATTAAAACCAATAATTACTGATCCTGATGCAGCTGCTAAATCAATATCAGTTTCTGTGATTTCTCCAGGGGCTGAGAAAAGAACTCTCACTTGAACTTCATTCTTTGGTAATTGTTCTAATGATCCTAGTATTGCTTCAACGCTTCCTTGAACATCAGCTTTTAAAATTATATTTAGTTCTTTCAGTTCTCCTTCATTTGCTTTATTTGATAAGGATGATAAGCTTACTCTCCTTGAAGCCATTTGTTGAGCTAACTTAGTAGCTCTAGCGTCAGAGGCTCTCTCTCCAACAATTGCTCTAGCAGTTTTTTCATCCGGATAGACTTCAAACTCGTCTCCAGCCGTTGGCACTTCGCTAAATCCTAGTGCTTCTACTGGGAATGAAGGAGCAGCCTCTTTGATTCTATTACCATGTTCATCTACCATTGCTCTGATTCGTCCCAGCACAGATCCAGCAGCTAAAACATCTCCAGCTTTTAGTGTCCCATTCTGTATTAAAAGAGTGGCAACTGGACCTTTTGCTTTGTCAAGATGAGCTTCAATTACTGTACCTTTTGCTAATCTTTCAGGATTAGCTTGTAGGTCTTCAACTTCTGAAACAAGAAGGATCATTTCAAGTAATTTATCTATATTTTCTCCTTTAATCGCACTTACTGGAACCATTACAATATCTCCGCCCCAATCTTCGGCTATTAAATCTTTTTCTGATAGTTCTTGCTTGACTCTGTCTGCAGAGGCACCTTCTTTATCAATTTTATTTATTGCAACAACAATGGGCACTTTTGCAGCTCTGGCGTGGCTAATTGCTTCAAGTGTTTGAGGCCTAACTCCATCATCAGCGGCTACAACAAGTACTGCAACATCTGTGACTTTTGTCCCTCTTGCCCTCATGGCTGTAAAGGCTTCATGACCGGGCGTATCAAGAAAAGTAAGTTTTCTGTTTTTATCTTCATGATTAACTTCTACTTGATAAGCACCAATGTGCTGAGTAATTCCTCCAGCTTCTCCTGATGCAACTCTTGATTTTCTGATTGAATCTAAAAGACTTGTTTTCCCATGATCTACATGTCCCATAACGGTCACTACTGGTGGTCGCGTTATTAAACTATCTCTATCTGTTTTTTCTATCATGTCAACTGTTTTTGCTGCAGCCTCTTCTATATCATCTTGTAACACTGGTACACCAAATTCTTCTGCTACAGTTTCAATAGTTGCTAAATCAAGAGATTGAGTAACAGTAGCCGTAATTCCTTTAAAAAATAAAGATTTAATGATTTCTGAACTTTCTAGTTTTAATTTGTCTGCTAGTTCCTGAACAGTAAGGTTATCTTCAGGAATAATTATCATTTCTGGTCTTACCTGCTTAGCTTCTCTAGAAGCTCTCAATTCCATAGCTCTTCTTTTTTGCCTTTGTCGAGTAGTCTCTTTCTTTTTCTTTCTTAATTGTTTACTTGGTTTTGGACTTTCTTCTTTACCTGATTTAACCTTTTTAGGTCTTGCTAAACTTGCTGAAAGAATGGAAGTTTTCTGTTCTCCAGCGAATCCACTAGTCTCAGTAGTTAAAGAGTCATCATTTTCGCCAATAATATGAACTTTTTGTCTCTGTTTCTGTGGACTCTTATTTCTTAACGCATCAAGTTTTGCAGAGTCATCCCAATCTGTTTTGCCAGTCTTCTTAACAGGACTAGTAGTGCGATGTTGTCCTTTTTTTGAGGGGGGAATTGTACTAGGCCTATTTGGTGGAGCTTTTGGTTTATGCTTTGGAGCATCTAATGATTTTTGCTTCTCTTTATTATTAGCTGGATTTGGTTTCCCTTCACTCGAGGGACGTGTTTTTTGAAGTTGCATCAGTTCATTAGGTGCAACAGGTTTTCTGATCCCAGATGGATTTGGCCTATTAAATTTTGGATTATTTCTATTGAATTCTCCTTTTCTATTTATGTTCCCAGACCTTGAAGGAACTCCAGATCTGTTCCCTGTAGCTTGTCTATTTAGAGAATTAGGCCTAGATGGCATGCCGGGTCTATTTGAAGCTCCTTGTCTGTTCGGAGAACCAGGTCTTGAGGGAATGCCCTGTCTATTAACAGCCCCTTGTCTATTCGGAGATCCGGTTTTATTGGGTATAAATGATCTGTTATTGGGACCTCGCTTGTCTGATCCTCCTTGTTTATTAATATTTGGTTCTCGTCTGATTGGTGCTCCAACTAATTCAGGAGTATTTAATTTGGGTTTCTGAGGTTTGTTCTTAAGAGAATTATCAGAATTTTTATTGCTCTTGTAGGGATTATTAAATTTATCACTTTGGATATTATTTGCCTTGTTAGTAATAGTTCTTTTTGGAAGATTATTAATAAGATTCTTGGGCTTATCTATAAGCTGTATAGGAGGTCTTGGTGGATTAAGAGATTGAATATTTGGCTTATTGATTTTGTTATTTGAACTATTTGTTTGATTCTTTGCATTAATTGAATCTTCTTTATAAATTTGATTTTTAACAGGTTCAGTTTTGCTCTTGGAGAAAATTTGTGGGGGAGTTAAATTATCACCTTTTTTAGAATTATTTATTTTTGTATTTAATGACGAATTTCTGCCTTTATTTGTAGGTTTTATTAATTGAGGTTTTGGTGTCGATAAATTTTTTGCAGAGTTGAGTGTTTGAGACTTTGAAGTCGATTTGATGGGTATGTTAGTTTTTGGAGTTTGTTTTTGGTTTGCGTTAGTAGAAGAGGTATTAGATAGTTTGTTGACTGAAAGAATATTGTTCTCGCTTTTTTTATTTTTGTTTAAATGATTTTTAATCTTTGAAGCATCTAATAAACTTATAGAGCTACTATGACTTTTGACATTTATGGAAAGCTTATTTGCAGCATCCAAGATGTCTTTATTATCCAGATTAAGATCTCTGGAAAGTTCATAAATTCTGATTTTATCGCTGAGAGTCATTTATTCTTTTTTATACTCTTAGTTTAGAGAGTTTATTTAACTTAAGTATATTCTTTTTTTGGAGACTTATTTATAGTTTGTATTTCCATTTCAAAAATCCTGCAAAAGTTTGGATTTATAGATATTCTTAAAGCTTTTTGGAGCTTTTTTAATATCTTCGGATCTCTGTAACACTTTTCTGCCTTACAAATATATGCAGAACGACCTTTTCCTTGATTAATTAAAATATCTAAATTGTGGCTTTTACTTATCCTTAATAAATTTTTTCTATCAAAAGTTTCTCTGCAGGAAATACACCTTCGTAAAATAGGGAGATTTTTTTTCACCATATATTTTCCTAAGAAGTAACAATTTCCTCTTCAAATGATCCATTCTCATCATCTTCATCCTCAGGTAATGGATAAAGTTCTCTAAGACGAGCATCTTCTTCTGCCCTTGCTGCTTGTTCAGCTGCTAATCTTTCTTCAGCTTCCTTTTGCAGATTTTCTTCATCTTCTCTTTGAGTAATGAGTTCGGCTACTGCATCATCTTCTGCTTCTTGATCATATTCATGCGAATTTTTAACATCTATTTTCCAGCCAGTTAATCTAGCGGCAAGACGAACATTTTGTCCTTCTCTTCCAATTGCTAGGCTCAATTGATCTGGTGGAACTAAAACATGAGCATGTTGACCTTCAGGGTCTACAAGTCTGACAAGATCAACTTTTGCTGGGCTAAGAGAATTCAAAATATATTGAATAGGGTCTGATGACCACTTAATTACATCAATTTTCTCTCCACGTAATTCATTAACTACTTGTTGGATTCTTGCTCCTCTTGCTCCAATACATGCTCCTACTGGATCAACCTCCCTTTCAATACTATCTACAGCTACTTTTGTTCTCGGTCCAACAGCGCGAGAAGGAGGATTCGCTTCTCTTGAAACAGCAACAATTTTTACAGAACCTTCTTGAATTTCAGGAACTTCATTCTCAAAAAGGTAGACCACTAAACCCGCGTTAGCTCTACTTACAAATAATTGTGGTCCCTTCCTAGCTATTTCACTTACTTCTTTGAGAAAAACTTTAAAAGTAGCATTGGCTCTATAGTTGTCATTAGGAAGTTGATCTCTTTTTGGCAGTTCCGCCTCAACCTCAGGCCTTCCTATCCCTGAACTGACAGCCATAATTACAGATTGTCTTTCAAACCTAATAACTCTAGCGGTTAGCACAGGATCTTCTAGATCAGCAAATTCTTCTTGGATCATTTTCCTTTGCTGATCTCTAAGCTTTTGTGCTAGGACTTGTTTTGTAGTAGAAGCTGCCATACGACCGAAATCTTCTTTCTCGGGAGTGACATCTAAAACGACAGTATCCCCAATTTGAGCATCATCTGCAACTTGTTGTACTTCTATTAGAGATATTTGATGATCATCACTTTCGACTTCATCAACAATAATTTTACTGGCTAAGATTCTATAACCCTCTTCATCTAGATCTAAACCGACATCAAAATTACTGAAGTATTCTTCTTCAAAGGGATCCTCTTTTATTCCTATGTAAAATGTGCGTCTATACTTTTCATAGCCTTTCAGTAAAGCTTCCCTTAGCGCAGCTTCAACTACTTGAGGAGGTAATTTCTTTTCCTCACTTATATCTTCTATAAGATTGTTTAGTCCTGGGAGAATTACTAATGCCATCTATGATGGGTTGAAATTGAATGTGTGAAATTTGGTTAAGACTTTATTGTAGCAAGACTAACCTTTAATACTTCAATAATGGGAATTTTTTTAATTTTACCTTTTATGTTAATGGCTAAATAATCTTTAGTCTTTTCATGAAGTAAACCATTCAAAATATTAGGATTTGGATTTTGTTGGTTTAACTCAACATTAACTGGAAAACCTTTAAAAGTCTTGAAGTCTCTTTCTGAGGTTAATTCATCACTGACTCCTTGACTACTAATTTCTAATACATATGAACAATTTAATAAATTTGACGCATCTATTGCTTTCTTAGCTGGATTATAAAAATTCGAACAATCATCAATGGTAATGTCATTACCATCCCTTTTTTTTAAGTAGATTTCAATTTTTATGGGACTATGGTTTGTTAGCAAATTTAAACTATGTATTTCAAAATTTAAGCTTTTTGCTAAATCTCTTAAGAGAATTTGTAAATCTTTTGAACTACTTTTTTCCAAATCAACCTTTAAATTAGTAGTTAAAATTATACAAATACAATTGTATTTCAAGATAAAAATATTATTTGTAATGTTATTTAAGAAAAAAATAAAAAAATTTATTTTTAAATTAAGTTAAAATCTTAATATTGAAAAAAAATTCAATAAGATATAAACAAAGAAAAAATAGAATCTTGTCTAAATCAGTACAATCTTTAATTATTTGTTCAATAGTTTTTATATGTTTTTATCCTTTGTCTGCGGTACTATCTGTACCATTACCTGATAGTCATAATTTTGTTTCCGACGCGGTTAAAAATGTTGGTCCAGCAGTTGTAAGGATTGATACTGAAAGGTCAGTAGAAAGACAGCAATTTGATCCCACATTGCTGGATCCTTTATTAAGAGATTTACTTGGAGAACCGGGATCGATCCCTGATAGAGAGAGAGGTCAGGGTTCTGGCGTAATAATTGATAGAGATGGATTGGTATTAACTAATGCACATGTAGTTGAAAGAGTTGATGATGTAGAGATTACTCTAGCTGACGGTACAACCTGTGAGGGGTCTGTATTAGGCACTGATGTAATTACAGACTTAGCTTTGGTTAAAATTGAAGATCAAAAAAATTCAGATTTTGCTCCACTAGGAGATTCAGAAAAACTTGAGGTTGGAGATTGGGCAATCGCTCTCGGAACTCCATATGGATTAGAGAAAACTGTTACTTTGGGAATTGTAAGTAGTCTTCATAGAGATATAAATGCCCTAGGTTTTTCTGATAAAAGGCTTGATTTAATACAAACTGATGCAGCTATTAATCCAGGAAATTCTGGAGGCCCTTTAGTTAATTCATCAGGAGAAGTAATTGGAATAAATACACTTGTACGAAGTGGGCCTGGAGCAGGTTTAGGGTTTGCGATTCCAATAAATTTGGCTAAAAAAGTTTCAAATCAATTATTGCTTAATGGTGAGGTAATTCATCCTTATCTTGGAGTGCAGTTGATTTCATTAAACCCAAAGATTGCTAAAGAACATAACCAAGATCCTAATGCTCTCGTTCAATTACCGGAGAGATCTGGTGCCTTAATTCAATCAGTTATTCCTAATAGCCCTGCAGAGAAGGCCGGTTTAAAAAGAGGTGATTTAGTAATTGGTGCTGAAAATGTTCTAATTAATGAGCCAAAGACTCTTCTTGATGAAGTAGAGAAAGCAAAAATTGGTAAAATATTTAATTTGAGTGTTCTTAGAAACAATAAAGAGATACAAGTTAATATAAAACCTGAAGCACTTCCAGGTTTGACATAAACGCCTTACTGAAATTAAATAATCTAAAGTAATTATATTTATTAAAATTTTGGATTTGCAGACTCAAATGAAAAAAGCAGTTGCTGATGTAGCTGTAAACGAAATAGAGAGCGGTATGGTAGTAGGCCTTGGCTCAGGCTCTACAGCAGCATTAATGATAAAAAGTTTGGCGAATGCTATTAATACTGAGAAATTAAAAAATATTAAAGGTGTGCCTACTTCCTTTCAGTCAGAAGTATTAGCTCTGGAACTAGGGATTCCACTATTAGATTTGACTTCTGTTAAAACGATTGATTTAGCTATTGATGGAGCTGATGAAGTTGACCCAAACTTCCAACTTATTAAAGGAGGAGGAGCTTGCCATGTTAGAGAAAAGTTAGTAGCTTCAAAAGCTAATAGACTATTAATTGTCGTTGATGAAACAAAATTAGTTAAAAATTTAAATTTAGTGTTCCCACTCCCAATAGAGGTAATACCATTGGCTTGGAAGCAAGTTAAAGATCATATTGAAACAATGGGAGCTAAGGTTACTTTACGAATGGCTTCTAAGAAAGCTGGACCGGTAGTTACAGATCAGGGCAACTTAGTCTTAGACATTTTATTTGAAAATGGGATTAATGACCCAAAAACTCTTGAAAGGGAACTAAACAATATACCGGGTGTACTTGAAAATGGTTTGTTTGTGAATTTAACAGATAAAGTACTTGTGGGTAAAATTGAAAATAAAGAGGTAAACGTATATGCTCCCTCAAAAGGTTGTTAATTATCAAATCTTATTTTGATAGAATCTGCATGACTATAAAGTCCCTCGCTGGAAGCTAAATTAATAATATCTTCTTTGTTTTCAAACAAACTTTCTTTAGTGAATTTGATAATAGATGAGTTTTTCATGAAGGTTTCAACACCTAAAGCTCCACTAAACCTTGCATTTCCAGAAGTAGGTAAAGTGTGATTTGGTCCCGCCAGATAATCTCCTACTGCTTCTGGTGTCCATTTTCCTAAAAAAATCGCTCCAGCATTTTCAATCTTGTCGACTATTTGATCTGGCTTATCAATAATTATCTCTAAATGCTCCGGAGCAAATTTATTGCTTAACTCTACACATGTTTCTAAGTCTTCGCATATAGAAATCAAGCCCCAGTCTTTGATTGATTTACTACAAATTTCTTCTCTTGGATGATTCCTTAATTTTTTATTGACTTCATCACGTACTTTTGTTGCTAGCTTAGATGATGTAGTCAAAAGTATTGCTGAAGCAAAAGGATCATGCTCGGCTTGAGCCAAAAGGTCTGTTGCTAATTGAGAGCAATTTGCAGTTTCATCTGCAATTATTAAAATCTCGCTTGGTCCAGCTAAAGAATCAATACCTGTTGAACCATAAATTAATTTTTTTGCAGTAGTTACGTATATATTCCCCGGTCCTGAAATAACATCTACTTTATTAATATTTTCAGTACCAAAAGCTAAGGCGCCAATCGCCTGAGCACCACCTATCCTGTAGACATTTTTAATTCCAGTAAGGTAAGCAGCTGCTAATACAGTTTGATTTATTTTTCCTTCCTTATTAGCAGGTGAAACCATAGAAATCTCCCTAACACCAGCCACAATAGCGGGTATTGCATTCATTAATACTGTACTTGGATAAGCAGCTCGCCCTCCCGGAACATATAAACCAGCTTTGTTAACAGGCAGCCATCTTCTTTGTACTGAATCTCCAAAAATCCCTTCGATTGAAAACGAATGAGGAATCTGCTTCTTATGAAAATTTTCTATTCTTTCTTTTGCATTTTTTAAAGCTTTCTGCAAATTACTATCTGTGGAATTCCATGCATTCTTTATCTCAGCCTCGCTAACTAATAAGGGGGTGGGATCAAAACCATCAAATTTCAAGGTGTATTTTTTTAGAGCTTTATCTCCATCATTCTGTATATCTCTAAGTATTGTCTTAACTAAATTATTAATTTCATCATTATTGTCTAGGTTTGTTCTTTCCTCAATTCTTTTTAATTCCTTAATTGATTCATTTTTATTGTCTGTAATTTTCATTTTAGAAAGGATTTAGTAGTTCAAAATTTCATCAGTTAGTAAGATTATTCAAAAAATATGTTTGATTACAGGCCTTATCTTTTGGTATAGTAATAAAGTATAAATCAAAGCAATTGCTGTGGCAAATAACAAATCCGCAAAAAAAAGAATTCTGGTTGCAGAAAGAAACCGCCAAGTGAATAGATCTTATAAATCTACTGTAAGAACTCTTATCAAAAAAACTATTAGTTATTGTGATGATTATAAAAAAGATCCAAGTGAAGAGAAAAAAGATTTAATCAATTTAAGTCTGAATAAAACTTATAGTCTCATTGATAAAGCCGTGAAAAAAAATGTACTTCATAGAAATAATGGAGCGAATAAAAAATCTAGAGTAAATAGTGTCGTAAAAAATACTTTAAGTAAGTAACTAACTTTTTTTAAGTCTTCATGGTTATGAATGACATTAATTTAATTGATTCTCACTGCCATTTAATATTTGATAATTTTAGAAATGATATTGAGGAAGTTGCATTAAGGTGGCGCTCTAAAGGAGTCAAGAAATTATTACATGCATGCTGTGAACCTTCCGAAATTCCACAATTAAAAAAAATTGCAGATAAATTTTCTGAATTATACTACTCTGTTGGTTTACATCCACTTGATGCGAGCAAATGGGCAAAAGATTCACAATTAACTCTTCGAGAAGCCATAAAAAGTGATAAAAGAGTTGTAGCAATTGGAGAATTAGGTCTTGATTTTTTTAAATGTGATAACAAAGAAGCACAATTATTAGCACTTTACCCTCAATTAGAATTAGCCTATGAATTGGATATGCCAATCATTGTTCATTGCAGAGATGCCGCAGAAGAAATGATTAAGTTATTTAAGGATTTATCAAATAACAGTTGTTGTCCGCGTGGAGTACTTCACTGCTGGAGTGGATCACCTAAAGAAATGGAAGAATTTTTGTCTCTAGGTTTTTATATAAGCTTCAGTGGAATAGTAACTTTCCCTAAGGCATATGAAACTCATGAATGTGCAAGGTTAGTACCAAATAATAAATATTTAGTAGAGACTGATTCCCCTTTCTTGGCTCCCGTACCTTTTCGTGGGAAGAGGAATGAACCATCATATGTTCGAAGTGTTGCTCAAACAATTGCATCATTAAGATCTACTGAATTAGTTACAGTTGCAAAAGAAACGTCTGAGAATGCTGAAAAATTATTTAAATTCAACTTGGTAAAATAGAGATTATCTGTTAGAATAAAAAATTACTGACTAATTTCCTTAAATCGTTTATTAATGAGTAGTCAAATGATGTTTTGGCTTCTTCTTAAATAGAAAGTTTATTTATTTTATAGTGTTTCTTAAGAATAATTAAGAAGCTGCTTTTAATCATTGGTAAATAAATGCAGAATTAAGTAAATTATGAAGGTAACAAATTTTACAAACCCCGGATTTCTTGGATGGGCACTAGCGCTTTACAAGTAGCAAAAACAGCTACTTATTTACCAGATTTAGTAGAGGTACAGAGAGCAAGTTTTAAATGGTTTTTGGAAAAAGGACTAATTGAAGAATTACAAAATTTTTCTCCAATAACTGATTATACCGGCAAATTAGAATTACATTTTATTGGTGAAGAATATAGGCTTAAAAAACCTAGGCATGATGTTGAGGAAGCTAAAAGAAGAGACGCTACATTTGCTTCACAAATGTATGTGACTTGTAGATTGATTAATAAGGAAACAGGAGAGATAAAAGAGCAAGAGGTGTTTATAGGAGAATTACCATTAATGACTGAAAGAGGGACATTTATAATAAATGGTGCTGAGAGAGTTATTGTCAATCAAATCGTAAGAAGCCCTGGTGTATATTTTAAAGATGAACAGGATAAAAATGGTAGAAGAACGTATAATGCGAGTGTTATCCCTAATAGAGGAGCTTGGTTAAAATTTGAAACAGATAAAAATAATTTACTGCATGTAAGAGTTGATAAAACGAGAAAAATTAATGCTCACGTTCTAATGCGTGCTATGGGTTTATCTGATAATGATGTGATTGATAAATTGCGTCATCCTGAGTTTTATAAAAAATCAATTGATTCAGCTAATGAAGAAGGTATTAATTCAGAAGACCAAGCACTATTAGAACTTTATAAAAAATTAAGACCAGGAGAACCTCCTTCAGTATCAGGAGGACAACAGTTACTTCATAGCAGATTTTTCGATCCAAAGAGATATGATTTAGGTAGGGTTGGTAGATATAAAATCAATAAGAAGTTAAGGCTAACAGTCCCCGATAACATTAGAACTTTGACCCATGAAGATGTACTTTCTACAATTGATTACCTGATAAATCTCGAACTTGATATTGGAGGAGCAAGTTTAGATGACATTGATCATTTAGGTAATAGAAGAGTTAGATCCGTCGGAGAACTTTTGCAGAATCAAGTAAGAGTTGGTTTGAATAGGTTGGAGAGAATTATTAAGGAAAGAATGACTGTCGGTGAAACTGATTCTCTTACTCCAGCACAATTAGTTAACCCTAAACCTCTAGTGGCAGCCATTAAGGAATTTTTTGGATCTAGCCAACTTAGTCAATTTATGGATCAGACTAATCCATTGGCAGAACTTACACATAAAAGGAGAATTTCTGCTTTAGGGCCTGGTGGTTTGACACGAGAAAGAGCTGGATTTGCAGTGCGAGATATTCATCCTTCTCATTATGGAAGATTATGCCCTATTGAAACCCCCGAAGGTCCAAATGCAGGTTTAATAAATTCATTGGCTACTCATGCTAGGGTCAATGAATATGGTTTTATTGAAACTCCATTTTGGAAAGTAGACAAAGGTAGAGTTATTAAAACTGGGGACCCTATATATTTATCAGCTGATTTAGAAGATGAGTGTAGAGTTGCGCCTGGGGATGTTGCAACAGATAATGAGGGACATATAATTTCAGATTTGATACCGGTAAGATATAGGCAAGATTTTGAAAAAGTCCCACCTCTACAGGTTGATTATGTTCAGTTATCTCCTGTGCAGGTTATTTCAGTAGCAACATCATTGATACCTTTTTTAGAACATGATGATGCTAATAGAGCTTTAATGGGCTCAAATATGCAAAGACAAGCTGTTCCTTTATTACGTCCAGAGAGACCACTTGTCGGTACAGGTCTGGAATCTCAAGTCGCGAGAGATTCTGGAATGGTGCCAATTACTAAAGTAAATGGAACAGTAGTTTATGTTGATGCAAATCAAATTGTTGTAAAAGATGATGAAGGTAATGAGCACATTCACTATTTGCAGAAATACCAAAGATCTAATCAAGATACTTGTCTTAATCAAAGACCAATAGTTAGAAATGGTGATAGGGTAATTTCTGGACAAGTGCTAGCAGATGGATCTGCATGCGAAGGTGGAGAAATTGCATTAGGTCAAAATGTATTAATCGCTTATATGCCTTGGGAAGGGTATAATTATGAGGACGCAATCTTAGTGAGTGAGAGACTTGTTACGGATGATCTTTATACATCAGTTCACATAGAAAAATACGAAATTGAAGCAAGGCAAACAAAATTAGGTCCAGAAGAAATAACTAGAGAGATTCCAAATGTGTCGGAGGAAAGCTTAAGTAATCTTGATGAGATGGGAATTATTAGGATTGGCGCTTTTGTAGAAAGTGGGGATATTCTTGTTGGGAAAGTTACTCCTAAAGGTGAATCTGATCAACCACCAGAGGAGAAATTATTACGAGCAATTTTTGGAGAAAAGGCTAGAGATGTTAGAGATAACTCTCTCAGAGTGCCTAATACAGAACGGGGAAGAGTTGTTGATGTAAGGATATATACCAGAGAGCAAGGGGATGAACTGCCTCCTGGAGCAAATATGGTAGTTAGGGTATATGTTGCGCAAAGACGTAAGATTCAAGTTGGTGACAAAATGGCTGGTAGGCATGGAAATAAAGGGATTATTAGTAGAATCCTCCCAAGAGAGGATATGCCTTATTTACCTGATGGAACACCAGTTGATATTGTCTTAAATCCTCTGGGCGTCCCAAGTAGGATGAACGTAGGACAAGTTTTCGAATTATTAATGGGATGGGCAGCCTCTAACTTGAACTGTAGAGTTAAAGTTGTTCCATTTGATGAAATGTATGGCCCTGAGAAGTCTCATCAAACTGTTCAGGCATTTCTTGAAGAAGCATCAATGCAGAAAGGAAAAGATTGGGTCTACAATCGAAAAGATCCAGGGAAATTATTACTTATTGATGGAAGAACAGGAGAGCCATTTGATCAACCTGTAGCTGTTGGTTACTCCCACTTCTTAAAACTTGTACACTTAGTAGATGATAAAATTCATGCAAGATCTACTGGTCCATATTCATTAGTTACCCAGCAACCACTAGGTGGTAAAGCTCAGCAGGGTGGTCAAAGACTTGGAGAAATGGAAGTATGGGCTCTCGAGGCATATGGAGCTGCTTATACACTACAGGAACTATTGACTGTTAAGTCAGATGATATGCAAGGTAGAAATGAAGCTTTAAATGCAATTGTCAAGGGTAAACCAATCCCAAGACCCGGAACACCTGAGTCATTTAAAGTTCTAATGAGAGAATTGCAATCTCTCGGTCTTGATATTGCTGTCTATACTGATGAAGGTAAAGAAGTGGATTTAATGCAAGATGTTAATCCTAGAAGAAATACACCCTCTAGACCTACTTATGAATCCTTAGGTACTTCCGAGTATGAGGAAGATTAATCAAACCCAGCAAATTTAACCTTTACATTGGAATCATGACTAACAGTAACTTAAGAACAGAAAACCACTTTGATTACGTAAAAATTTCACTTGCCTCTCCTCAGCGAATAATGGATTGGGGACAAAGGACGTTACCTAATGGTCAAGTAGTAGGAGAAGTTACAAAACCTGAAACTATTAATTACCGAACTCTAAAACCAGAGATGGATGGTCTTTTTTGTGAAAAGATTTTCGGTCCCTCCAAAGATTGGGAATGCCATTGCGGTAAATACAAACGAGTAAGACATAGAGGTATCGTTTGCGAAAGATGTGGTGTTGAAGTCACTGAGAGTAGGGTTAGGAGACATAGGATGGGCTATATTAAATTAGCTGCTCCTGTCTCTCATGTTTGGTATCTAAAGGGTATTCCTAGCTACGTAGCCATTTTACTTGATATGCCTTTAAGAGATGTAGAGCAGATTGTCTATTTTAATTGCTATGTCGTTCTTGATATTGGAGATCATAAAGAGTTGAAATATAAACAATTACTAACTGAAGATGAATGGTTAGAGATTGAAGATGAAATATATGCTGAAGATTCAACTATAGAAAACGAACCTTTTGTAGGAATTGGAGCTGAAGCTTTAAAGCAGCTACTAGAGGATCTTAATTTAAGTGAAATTGCTGAAGAACTAAGAGAAGAAATTACTCAAAGTAAAGGTCAAAAAAGAGCTAAGCTTATAAAAAGATTAAGAGTAATTGATAATTTTATTGCAACAAGTGCTAGACCAGAATGGATGGTTTTAGATGCTATTCCAGTAATTCCTCCAGATCTGAGACCTATGGTACAGCTTGATGGAGGAAGATTTGCAACATCTGATTTAAATGACTTATATCGAAGGGTAATAAATAGGAATAATAGATTAGCTCGATTGCAAGAAATTTTAGCTCCTGAAATCATAGTAAGAAATGAAAAAAGAATGCTACAAGAGGCGGTAGATGCTTTGGTTGATAATGGTAGGAGAGGAAGAACAGTTGTAGGGGCAAATAATAGAGCCCTGAAATCTTTGAGTGATATTATCGAAGGTAAGCAAGGGCGATTTAGGCAAAATTTACTTGGTAAGAGAGTTGATTATTCTGGTAGATCAGTCATTGTGGTTGGTCCAAAACTAAAAATGCATCAATGTGGGTTGCCTAAAGAGATGGCAATTGAGTTATTCCAACCTTTCGTTATTCATAGATTAATAAGACAAAATATAGTAAATAATATAAAAGCTGCAAAGAAATTAATTCAAAAAGCTGATGATGAGGTAATGCAAGTTCTTCAAGAAGTTATTGAGGGTCATCCAATTCTCCTGAATAGGGCTCCAACGCTTCATAGATTAGGTATTCAGGCTTTTGAACCTAAATTAGTTGGTGGTAGAGCGATACAACTTCATCCCCTCGTATGTCCTGCATTTAATGCAGACTTTGATGGAGATCAAATGGCTGTACATGTACCATTAGCGTTAGAAGCTCAGACAGAAGCTCGTATGTTAATGCTTGCGAGTAATAATATTCTTTCTCCTGCCACGGGAGAACCAATAGTTACTCCCTCTCAAGATATGGTCCTTGGATCTTATTATTTAACTGCTTTGCAGCCTCAGTATAAAAAACCAAATTTTGGAGATAATACATCAACATATTCTTCATTAGAGGATGTAATTTTTGCGTATGAAGATAAGCGAGTTGGCCTACATGACTGGGTTTGGGTTAGATTTAATGGAGATGTTGAGGATGAAGATGAATCCGAAAAGCCAAATAATACAAAAGAATTAGAAGATGGTTCAAAATTAGAGATATGGACTTATAGGAGAGATAGATTTGATTCTCAAGATAATTTGATAAGTAGATATATTCTTACCACAGTAGGAAGAGTAGTTATGAATCATACAATTATAGATTCTGTTTCTCAAACTTAAAACTTCAGATTTAACCTTTATACAACATAAGCATCATGACATCATCAAAGCCAAGAAAAACCTCAAGAGTTCGCAAAAACTCAAAAAATTCCAAAAAAAATACACCATTAACTATGCCTCCTTTGGCAAAGACTCCTCCTTCATTTAAAAATAAAGTTATCGATAAGAAAGGACTTAAAAACCTTGTTGCATGGTCTTATAAAACTCATGGAACTGCTGTAACAGCAGCTATGGCTGACAATCTTAAAGATTTAGGTTTTAAGTACGCTACCCAAGCTGCAGTTTCTATTTCAGTCGATGACTTGAAAGTTCCTGAAGCGAAGCAAGATCTTATAGGTGAAGCAGAAGCTCAAATTACAGCTACTGAAGAATGTTATAGACTAGGAGAAATAACTGAAGTTGAGAGACATACCAAAGTTATTGATACGTGGACAGAAACTAATGAAAGATTAGTTGATGCAGTAAAGAATAATTTCAATCAAAATGATCCTCTTAACTCTGTTTGGATGATGGCTAATTCTGGTGCAAGAGGAAATATGTCGCAGGTTAGACAGCTTGTTGGTATGAGAGGTTTAATGGCTAACCCGCAAGGTGAAATTATTGACTTACCAATTAGAACTAATTTTAGAGAGGGATTAACTGTTACTGAATATGTAATTTCATCTTATGGAGCTCGTAAAGGATTAGTTGATACAGCCTTAAGAACTGCCGATTCTGGCTATTTAACGAGAAGATTAGTTGATGTTGCTCAAGATGTAATTGTTAGGGAAGAGGATTGTGGTACCGAAAGATCAATAGCTATTGAGACTGAAGATGGGAAATTTGGTAGTAGGTTACTAGGAAGGTTAACCGCAAAAGATATTTTTAATAGTGATGGAGAATTATTACTTTCTAAAGACACTGCTATTGACCCATCAATCTCTTTTAATCTTGAAAAAAATTCCATTTCAAAAGTAGATATTAGATCTCCTTTGACTTGTGAAGCTAATAGATCAGTTTGTAGAAAATGTTATGGATGGGCATTAGCTCATAATCATTTAGTGGATTTAGGAGAAGCAGTAGGCATTATTGCGGCACAATCAATTGGTGAGCCTGGAACTCAATTGACTATGAGAACTTTTCATACTGGCGGAGTTTCTACAGCTGAGAGTGGAGTAGTTAGATCAAAAATTGCGGGCACTATTGAATTTAGTTCTAAAGCAAAGATAAGGGGTTATAGAACCCCTCATGGCGTTGAGGCCAAACAGGCTGAAGTTGATTTCTTGTTAAAAATTGTTCCTGCTTCAGGTAGTTCAAATAAAGCTCAGAAAATTGAGATTTCTAGTGGCTCTTTATTATTTGTAGATAATGGGCAAAAGGTTGATTCTGATATTACTATTGCACAAATAACCGCCGGAGCAGTTAAAAAAAGTGTAGAAAAAGCTACAAAAGATGTTATTTGTGATTTAGCCGGTCAAGTTAAGTATGATAAAGTGATTCAACCTAAAGAAGTTACTGATAGGCAAGGAAATATTACTCTAAAAGCGCAAAGACTTGGTCGAATATGGGTTCTGGCTGGAGATGTTTATAATTTGCCTCCTAATGCCAAGCCAGTTGTTGAGTCAAACGCCAATGTAAAAGAGGGACAAGTTCTTGCAGAGGCAAGTCAATTCTCAGAGTTTGGTGGTGAAGTAAGGCTAAGAGAATCAGTTGGAGATTCTCGTGAGGTCCAAATAGTAACAACCTCTATGATCCTTAAAGATTGTAAATTGATAGAAGAGTCTACTCACTCTGGAGAAATTTGGCATTTGGAGTCTGAAGAGGGAGTTTCATATCGTTTAAATTCGATTCCTGGAAGCAAAGTTAGTTCAGGAGAGATTATCGCAGATTTAGCAGATGATCGATTTAGAACCAAAACTGGTGGCTTAGTGAAATATGCGCCTGGCTTAAGTGCTAAAAAGGCTAGATCTTCAAAAAATGGTTTTGAGGTTAGTCAAGGAGGAACTTTACTATGGATCCCACAAGAAACTCATGAAATAAATAAAGATATCTCACTCCTAATGATTGAGGATATGCAATGGATTGAAGCTGGGACAGAGGTTGTAAAGGATATTTTCAGTCAAACTTCTGGAATTGTTACGGTTACTCAGAAAAATGACATTTTAAGAGAAATAACTGTAAGAAACGGTACATTTCATGAATGTGATGATGAAGAAACTCTAAGTCGGTTTGATGATGAAGGTATGTTAGTTAATCCAGGTGACAAAATTATAGATGGTGTTGAAAATAATGAAATTCTTTTTGTTCAAAGACTTGAAACGCCAAAATGTAAAGGATTGCTTTTACGCACTGTTGAGGAATTTACTATTCCAGATGAAGCACAGCTGCCAGTCTTGGACCACGTAAAGCAAGAAAAGGGTCCTCATTTGGGCTTAAAAGCTATACAACGGTTAATTTATAAAGATGGTGAATTAATAAAGTCAGTCGAAGGAGTTGAACTTTTAAGAACACAACTTAGTTTAGAGACATTTAATGCAACTCCACAAATGACTATTGATGTAGAGAAAATAAAAGATGATAAAGATGCTTCTATTAATCGATTAAATTTAGTCATTCTTGAATCCATTCTAGTTAGGAGAGATACTATATCAGATTCAAGTCATGGATCAACTCATACCGAACTACAAGTTAAGAATAACCAAATGGTTAATTCTGGAGATGTAATTGCGACAACGCAAATTTTATGCAAAGAAGAAGGCATTGTACAACTACCTTCCTCTATTGACGATGAGCCAACCAGAAGATTAATTGTAGAAAGAGAAGAAGATAAAATTACAATTCCTTCTAATGGAAAGCCAACAGTAAAAGTTGGAGATAGGGTTGTTGATGGAGATCTTATTAGTAAGAACGAGAAATCTACTTCATGTGGAGAGATAGAGGCTATTAATGATGATTCTGTAGTTTTAAGACTTGGAAGACCTTATATGGCTTCTCCCGATTCAGTATTACACGTTAGAGATGGAGATTTAGTTCAAAGAGGTGATGGTCTTGCCCTTTTGGTTTTTGAAAGACAGAAAACTGGAGATATTGTTCAAGGATTACCAAGAATCGAAGAGTTATTAGAAGCTAGGAGGCCTAGGGATGCTGCAGTTTTATGCAGAAAATCTGGAGTAGTCCAAATCAAACAAGGTTCTGATGATGAATCTGTTTCATTATCTGTGATTGAAAAAGATGATGTCATAACCGAATATCAGATTCTTCTTGGAAAAAATATTATGGTTAGTGATGGACAACAAGTCATGGCGGGTGAATTATTAACTGATGGGCCTATAAATCCTCATGAATTATTAGAGTGTTTCTTCATTGATTTAAAAGATCAAAAGTCCTTAATGGAGGCGGCTCAAGAAGCAATCTCAAAATTACAAAGAAGAATGGTTAACGAAGTTCAAAATGTTTACAAATCACAAGGAGTTGCAATTGATGATAAACATATTGAAGTTATTGTTAGACAAATGACCAGTAAAGTAAGAGTTGAGGATGCAGGGGATACTACTTTACTGCCTGGAGAGTTAATTGAGTTAAGACAAGTCGAAGATACTAATCAAGCAATGTCAATTACTGGAGGTGCTCCCGCTGAATTTACCCCTGTACTATTAGGGATAACGAAGGCCTCCTTAAACACTGATAGTTTTATATCAGCTGCTTCTTTCCAAGAGACAACAAGAGTTCTTACTGAGGCTGCGATAGAAGGGAAATCAGATTGGTTAAGAGGCTTGAAAGAGAATGTAATTATTGGAAGATTAATTCCAGCAGGAACGGGCTTTAGTGGATTTGTTGAGGAATTAGCATCCGAAGCAGGCCCACATCCAGATATTTTAGCTGAAGAGTCAGGTAATTATAGAAGGGTTCAAAATCTCAGACCAGACTATACAGTTGATATGCCTGTATCTACTAATGTTAGCTCTTCAGCTATTTTAGATGATCCTAGTGATGAAGATCTTGAAACAACGAGGAATAGGCACGGTATTGATCCTTCATCAAGTAATTTTGCTGCTTTTGCAAGACCAAATGCTGAAAATCAGTTCTCTGAGGATCAACTTCCTGATCCAGCTGCTCTTGAGGGTCTACAAGAAGAGGGTCTTCTAACAGATGAATAAAGTCAATTTTTTTATACTAAAATGAGGATTTATTGAAATGATCAAACCTGAAGTAATACCTAAGAGAAAACTACCTCGATATGGTTTTCATTCTTATAATGAAAAGCTAAATGGGAGGTTGGCGATGATTGGTTTCATTGCATTAATACTTACAGAGTTTTTCTTAAAACATGGTTTATTCTCAACTTATTAGTATTTTATTTTGAATAATCTTTTAGGATGTAGTATTCAAGAGTTAGAAAAAATTGCTGTCAATTATGGTGAATCTTCTTTTAGGGGGAGGCAAATATATAGTTCTATCTATAAATCTAATATTAAATTAAAAAGCCTTGAGGATATTAAAGTATTACCTTTTAAATTTAGAGATAAATTAAGAAAAGATGGATATTTTATAGGTGAACTTACTTTAAAAGATAAAAACTTATCAAATGATGGAACTTTAAAATTACTTCTTCAAACGAAGGATAATGAATATATTGAAACTGTTGGAATTCCTGTTGAAAAGAGACTGACTGTTTGTGTCTCTAGCCAAGTTGGCTGTCCTATGGATTGTAAATTTTGTGCTACAGGTAAAGAAGGTTTAAAGAGATCCTTAAAAGCTGGAGAAATTTTGGAACAAATTCTTATTATTCAAAATGAGATGAATCAAAAAGTTACTAATATTGTTTTTATGGGAATGGGCGAACCATTATTAAATATTGATCAAATTTTACTCGCGATAAGGTCAATAAATGAAGATTTGAATATAAGTCAAAGAAAAATAACAGTGAGTACTGTAGCTATACCCAATAAAATTAAGCAATTATCAAAATCTTCTTTTGCAAAATTAGGCAAATGTCAATTTACTCTAGCAATAAGTCTGCATGCTCCCAATCAAAAAATAAGAGAATCGATAATTCCAAGTGCTAGAAGCTACCATATTAAAAGGATCATAGATGACTGTAAGACATTTGTAAGAGAAACAGGAAGGAGAATTAGTTTTGAATATATATTACTTGGAGGAATCAATGATAATTTAGAGCATGCTGATGAATTGTATAGGCTTGTAAAGGGATTTCAATGCCATATAAACTTAATTCAATATAATCAAATCGACGAAATGCCCTTCAATCAATCTTCTCCAAAGGCAGCGAAAGAATTTAAAACTAGGCTTATTAAAAATGGTCTCAAAGTTAGTTTTAGAAAAAGTAGAGGTTTAGAAAAGAACGCAGCTTGTGGACAATTAAGACAAAAATCAATTAAAAATAGTAATTTTTAGGAAATAGATTTTAAATTATCAATAAACAGGTTAGTATTAATCTAACTTTGGTTTGATTTAATTGGGATTCATTAGAACAAAAATTTTACCCCTCGCTATTGTTGGTCTATTTGGATTTGCATTTTTTGCAGTAAGTGCAAGAATTTGGTTACCAGGCGATATGATTTCTCCAGCGCCAATAAATTAAAACTTTCATTTCGATGATAAATAACAACGAGGATTTAAAAAATGATAGTTTGGCTGATATAGCTATAGATCCTGATGTATTAGCCAAAGAATTGGCAGTTGAATTAGAAGTAGATCCTCTTGAAGAAATTGATAATGAGAGTTTTTCAAAAGAAGATATGGATGTCAAATCCGAATGCAATCAAGCATTAGAATATTTAAAAGGTGATAGAGAAAAAAGGATTCAAGGTTTAAGGATATTCTGTGAATATAGAGACAAAAGAGCTTTTCCCTTACTACTGCCATTATTGAATCAACCTTGTCCTGTAGAGAGAATGAGTGCGGTATATGCTCTAGGAAGAAACCCCTGTCCTGATGCTGTTCAAAAGCTTGTTTCTTTATTAGAGTCAGATGATAATGCTTATGTAAGACGCGCTACTGCTTGGAGTTTAGCGAATTATGATAATCAAATTGTTTTAAAGCCATTAATAAATGCGTTAAAAAATGATGTTTCATCTGTAAGGTTGTGGGCATCAAGCTCATTAGCTGAAATAGGGAATATTTCTTCTGATAATGCACATCTAGCGGCTGAACAATTATTAATTAGCTTAAAAATTGATAATGAACCTGTAGTAAGAAGTAATTGTATTTGGTCTTTATGTAGACTTTACCAGACTCTAGATAATCAATTACAAGAATCTTTTGTTGATGAATGTACAAAAATAGCTTTGTTCGATTCGGAACCATCTGTAATGGAGGAGGCTAAAACAGCACTTGATTCAATGGGAATGAAGGGATTTTATAAATAAAATATTTGGATACTGAAATATTTTATAACCAATAATGAAAACAAAGTTACGTTATCAACTGTTATCAAATTTTTTAGTTATTTTATATAAAGTATAAGTACTTAGTGTATTAAACTAATGCCTCAAAGAATATTAAGATTTAAAATCTTACAAGACGGGCGAGTCCAAGAAACTGTTGAAGGATTTAAGGGTGATTCTTGTAATGCTGCGACCAAAAATCTGGAAGAAGCACTTGGAGAAATTAAATCAAAAAAATTAACCTCAGAAGCATTTATTAGTAATCAAAACAAAAACTTTAACCAATCTAAGAACGAATCAAATGTCACATTTTAGTACTATTAAGACAAAGCTTAAAAAAACTGAGCCTCTTATCAAAGCTTTAGATCAATTAGGCTTTAATCCTAGTCAAGATGAAAAATTTGTTAAAGGTTATAAAGGCCAATTTACAGCCGTTGATATTAGTCTAGATCTACCTGGGAATACGAAAGTAGGTTTTAAATGGGATACAAATTCCAATTCCTACGAATTAGTTACTGATTTAGATCTATGGAGATATGATATACCAGTTGAAAGATTCATATCAAAAGTCACTCAGATGTATGCTTACCAAACAATAATCTCAAAAACTAAAGAAGATGGATATCAAATTGTTGAGCAAAAGAATGAAAATGATGGTTCAATTGAACTTGTATTAACTAAATGGGAAGCATAAAACTTGGATTTTGATCCCTCTGCTGCATTTAATTTTACTGAAGAGGCTACTTATGAAGTTTCTTCAAGTGATAAAGATTTAACTGATTCAATTAATCTTGACTTTTTAAAGAGCCAAGAGAAAGAATCAATTACAGAAACAGATTCTAATTTAGCTGCTTTTGATGAGTTTGAAGTTTCAGACTTTATCTCAGGATTTGAACCTGTTCTTGGAGGAGAGTTAAGAGAAAAGGCAATCTGGGTAGATGAATCAAATTGCATTGGATGTCAATATTGTGTGCACGTAGCTAGTAATACATTTATTGTTGATGAAGAGCTTGGGAGAGCAAGAGTTATAAGACAAAATGGAGATAATATTGATACAGTTATAGAAGCCATGGAAACTTGTCCAGTGGATTGTATGCATTGGGTTGACTTTGAGGATTTAGAAAAGTTAGATGCTAGTTTAAATAGAGATATGTTTCAGTCGTTAGGAAAATTGCCTAGAGTAAATAGATATTAAATAAAAAATTTTTTAGTAATGAATTTGCCTTTTAGAAGGTTCGGGAGGACAAATTTAAACATTCCTATTCTTTCTTTGGGAGGTATGAGATTTCAAAAAAGTTGGAATCACCTAGATGTTTCAGAAATTTCTTTTAAAGAACAAAATAAAGTTGAGAATATTTTTAATCTTGCAAATAAATATGGTATGAATCATATTGAAACGGCGTTTCATTATGGAACATCTGAATTACAAACAGGTAATGCACTAAAGAATTATCCTAGAGAATCTATAATCCTTCAAACTAAAATCCCACCTGATTCAAATCTAGATGTGTTTAGTCAAAATTTAAAGACCAGTTTTGAAAATTTAAATGTTAAGAAAATTGATTTAGTAGCAATTCACGGTCTAAATAATGAGGAACATCTTCATCAATCTATTAGAGAGGGCGGTTGTGTTGATGTATTAGAACAGTTTCAAAAAGAGGGATTAATTGGACATATTGGCTTCTCAACGCATGGAAAATCAACTTTGATAAGAAAGGCAATCGCATCAAATAAATTTGATTATGTAAATTTGCATTGGTACTTTATAAATCAAAATAATTTTAGTGCTATAAAGCTTGCTAAAGAATATGATGTAGGGGTATTTATTATTAGTCCAACTGATAAAGGAGGGCATCTTCATACACCTTCAGAAAAATTACTTGATTTGTCTAGGCCACTTCATCCCATAGTGTTTAACGATTTATTTTGCCTTAGAAATCAAGATGTTCATACAATAAGTATTGGTGTGGCAAAAGAAAATGATTTTGACTTGCACCTCAAGGCGGTCTCCTTATTGCCAAAAGTAGATGAATATGTTCCTCAAATTGTAGATGCATTTATAAATGAATCAATAAGATGTTTAGGTTTGGAATGGCATAATTGTTGGAATAATAATTTGCCAACATGGGAGCAAACACCTGGATATATAAATATCCCAGTTTTATTATGGCTTTCAAATCTTGTAGAGGCATGGGAAATGGAAAGTTTCGCAAGATCAAGATATCAGCTACTAGGTAATGGAAGTCATTGGTTCCCAGGGAATAATGCAAATGATTTAGATATAAATGTAAATGAAAAAGAATTAATTAATGTATTAAGAAATCATATTAATCCTTTGAAAGTTATAGATAAATTAAGAATATTAAAAGATAAATTTGGTGATAAAAAAGTGTCAAGATTAGCGGACATTTAATTTCCTAGAGGATACTTAGCAGGTTTGCCTATCTCCCGAGGATATATGTCAGGGCATTTGCCATTAGGCTTAATGAAAATAATATTCCTTTCACCTTTATTTTGAGGTAAGGTTAATTTCTTTATATTCTGTATAGAACCTTTTAATAGTAATAAAGATTTATTTAATCTTTCTTCTATTTCGGAAGTCCATTTGCCACAAAATAGAATCCCTACCCCCTCAGTATTTAATAAAGGTAATATATATTCCGAAACTATATCAGGAGAAGCTACTGCTCTTGTTGTACAAATGTCAAACTTATGCCTGAAAGATGATTCATGAGCAAAGCTCTCAATACGTTGATTTATAATTGAAATTTTATTATTTAGTTGCAATCGAGTTTTAATTTTATTTAAAGCTTTTACTTTTTTATTTGAGGAGTCTATTAAATATATTTCAGAGTTGGGATGGGTTATAGCATAGGCTAATCCTGGGAATCCACCTCCTGAACCAATATCAATGTATTTTTTTTGATCAAACTTTTTATTCTTATTTTCTATAAATGGCCAAATACTATCATAGACTTGCGAAATCCAGTAATCGTTCCCCTCTGTTAGTCTTGTTATGTTTGAAACTTTATTTAGCTCTTTAATAATGCTTTGAAGTTTTTCAAAAATTCTCAATTCCTTGTCACTTAGTAAATCAAGAATTTCTTTTGATGGTTTAATTTGGGTCATTTTTAAATTTAAATTGAATTTTTTCTTTTTTTCTTTTGTATAAAAATTATTTCACATCAAATAGAATAGATTAAAATATGTTTAATTATAAGAAATTGTGAAAGGCGAAAAAAATTATTATAAAATTTTGGGTGTTCATGAGAAGGCGTCAAATCATGAACTTAGGAAAGCATTTTGTAAATTAACAAAAGAATTACATCCTGATACAACTTCTTTAAATATCGAAGATGCAAAAATTAAATTACAAGTAGTTCTTGAAGCGTATGAAAATTTAAATAATCCTATGTTGAGAGATTTATATGATAGCCAACTTAAAAATACATTAGTTAAAGAAAAAGAGCAAAATAATATTACTTTAAATTCTTACTCATCTGATTCAGAAACTAAAAATTTAATTGGTAATAGAAGGCCATTTTCTAATGGTGAAATGTTTGCACTATTTTTGCTCGCTTTAGTGATTGGTATAAGCTTACTATTTGCTGTAATTTTTGCTAATTTTACAGGTAAGGAAGTTAATTCAATTCCTATTTGGTTAATTAAATAACAGTATTTATTTCATTGAATACCTCAAGTATCCCAATAAACCAGCATTCCCTTAATTCTCTTGAATCATGGTTACAAAATTTAGGAGCTATTAGGGATAATAATAGTCCTTCTATTTGGCATCTTAATTTATCAAATTGGGAGGCAATTATTATTTTTGAGCAGGAAGATCTTAGTGTAACTTGGAATTGCGATGGAAAATTAACGAAAAGATTATTTTCATATTGTATAAATAAAGGTGATGTTGAAAATGCAATTTTGCAAGGTCCCTAATTACTCAAATTTCTAATAATTTCGATTATTATTTCATAACTTTTTTCTAATTGATAATCAGTAATTGATAATGGCGGTAATAGATATATAACATTTCCAAGTGGTCTTATAAATAAGCCTTTATCAATAGCATTTTTCTTTATTATTTTCCCGACTGAGTTTAAATATCCTGAATTATGTTTATCTTCTAATTCAAAAGCTACTATTGTTCCACAAACTCTTATTCTTTTAACAGAAGTGAGACTTTTGAATCCTTTAATTAATGAATAATGTTTTGATTCAAAATCTGAATATTTTGTGGGACTTTTTTCTAGTAGATCTAGACTAGCATTAGCAGCAGCACATCCAAGAGGATTTGCTGTAAAACTATGGCCATGCCAGAATGTTTTTTCTGGGGATTCACTTACAAATGACTGAAAAATTTTTTCTTTTGCAAGAGTTATTCCCATAGGTAAAAAGCCTCCTGTAAGACCCTTTGAGATAGCAATTAAATCTGGTTTGATATTTGCTTTCTGAAACGCAAATAAATTACCACATCGACCAAAACCTGTTAATACCTCATCTGCAATTAATAGTGAATTATTAGTTTTTACAAGCTCTGATATTTTGCTAATAAATTCTGGTCTAACCATATTCATTCCACCTGCACCTTGTAAGATTGGTTCAAAAATTACTGCAGCGGTTGGCTTTTCTAAGAGTTTTATAAGTTTTTCAATTGCCTTTGCCTCTTTAATTTCTACTTCTTGATCTCCTATCCAAGTTGAAGGCCATGGAACTCTTTTTACAGGAAACATTAATTTTTCAAAACTTTCATTAAAAATGTTTCTCTCTCCCAAAGCCATTGCTCCAAAAGTATCTCCATGATAAGCCCCTTCAAAAGCAATTATTTGGTTCCTTAATTCGCCATTATTTTGCCACCATTGATATGCAATCTTAAGTGCAACTTCAATGGCAGTAGAGCCATTATCAGAAAAAAATAAACGTTCTAAGTTTGTAATTTTACTAAGCCTTTCAGATAAAAGTTTTGCTTGTGGATGTAAAAAATCTGCAAATATGATCTGTTCAATTTCTCTAGCTTGTTTGGCAATCGCTTCAGCAATATATTCATTCCCATGCCCATGAAGTGTAACCCACCAACTACTAATCCCATCAATTAAAGTCCTTTCTGGATTTTTTGTAAAAATTAAAGAATCTTTTCCATGGGTTATTTCAATTTGAGGATTATTGGTTTTTATCTGAGTAAAAGGAGGCCAAATATTGGGATGCCATTCACCGTAAAAATTTTTTTTTGATTTCAGGTTCATTTACAAATTAACTTTAATTTATCCTTCATTTTAAGTTCTTCCCATAAGATATCTAGTTGATTTACATTAATGTTTTCTAAATAAGGAAATTCTGCAAGGATAGGAATGCCCGAAAACTCCCTCAATGTTTTTGGATTATCTAAATGCTTTTTCCCATTAATAATTAGTCCTAATATTTTTATATTTCTTTTTCTCAGTGCCTCAATACTCAATAAAGTATGATTAAGTGTTCCTAAGGAACTCCTACATACAATAATGACAGGTAATTCCCAAATCTTAATTTGATCAATTTGTAAGAAATCTCGAGTTAAAGGAACCATTAGTCCTCCAGCTGTCTCAACTATTAAATTGCTACTAACCTCTGGTAAATTCAGAAATTTTTTTTGAATAAGATTTTTATCAATTTCTGCTGCCCAATGGGGAGATACAGGTTCAGTAAATTTATATGCTTCTTTTAATATTTTATTTTTATTAACTCTACTTAATCTATAAACGAATTCGCTATCAGTCTCAGTTCCTATTCCACTTTGGATTGGTTTCCAATAAAAAGAGTTTAGACCTCTTACTAAAAACGTACTAATTAATGTTTTCCCAATATCAGTATCAGTTCCACAAATTATAAATTTTAAATATTTTTCTTTTTTGATCATATTTTCTGTAATGCAAGAATGTTAATTTCCCATGTTAGAGTAACTCTTTTATTTTTATCAGTTGGCCAATATCGCGCTAATTTCTTAAATTCTCCAACTGAATTTTTTTTACTTTGCGATGATTGAGCTCCAATATTTATTATACTTCGAAATAATTTATAAATATTTGGAAAATTCTCTTTGTATAGTACACTTCTTGAAAATATTATTTCATTAGAGAGAAAATTTTCAATCATATTCTTCTCTTCAGGGAAAACAAGTCCACTATATTCAATACCATAATTTTTACAAGTTGTTTTCCATTCTGGAAAACAATTATTTGTTGGATAAGAAATAATTAACTTACCTCCATTTTTTAATTTTTGAAACCATTCTTCTAATGTTTTTTTTGGTTCATTTAACCAATGAATACAAAAATTAGATACTAAAAGTGAAGGATTCTGTATAGATGGATGTAAACCCTTATTTAGGTCCCATAATATTTTATTACTTCCTTGTTTATTTAATAGAAGCATATTATTGCAGAAATCAACTCTTGAAACTTTGCTATTAAAAAAATATTGTTCTATCTCATCAGCAAGTAAACCAGTACCTGCACCAAGATCAAACCAATCTCCATCTGAAATATTTAAACCATCTAGTATATTTATAATTTGTTTTGAGAAATGTTTTTGTATTAGGCAATATTCTGAATAATTTCCTGCAGCATAATTGAAATTATTTTTAATTTTCTTAATCCAAATATTATTATTCATATTTTTCATTAATCCATTCTTTTATAAAAGTAAAAATATCTAGACCTTTAATTATATGACCTTGGCCTTCTATTTCTATAACTTTTGGATTATTATTTTGAATTTGATTTAAGACAACTATTAAATCTTTAATTGAATTATCTTCAAGTATTAAATCATTATTTGATTTTATTATAAGTATTTTGCAATCTTTAGAAAAAAAATTATAGTCTTTTTCTTCAAAATATAATTTATTAAAGTCGTTCAATAAAATAGCTGAGTTAATATCTTTACTAGGTATTTTTAATAACTCTTTCATATTATCTTCAAATTTATTTGGCAAGTAAGACCTTGTAATGAAGTCTTTAATTAATACTTCTAATTCTCCCCCTTTGATTTTTTTTTCCATTTTTTTTAAAGTTCTAATTGTAAAATTTTTTTTATTGTCTTTTGGGATGAAGTTAAAAAAAGAATTTATTAAGACGGCATGCGATGCTTTGCTCAGTGTATCTCTATTTATCAGTCTTGTTCCTAATGAATGACATATAACCATCTTGAAATTATTATTTGTATCACTTTTTCCCCATTGTGAATCTCTATATGAGTCATAAAAATAACCTCTTTCGTTATCTTGCCAAGAATAATTCTCTGATTTGAATTTAGCTTTTAAATTTAGCCACATCTTTGCATTTAGACACCATCCATGTTGGGTGATTATTTGATTCATTTGTAAGCTTTTAAAACAGAAATAAAACTATCTAAAATATCATTTGTCAATGTTTTTTTTATAGTAATTCTTATTCTTGACTGACCGATTGGAACTGTTGGTGGCCTAATCGCAATAGCAAGAAAACCATTTTTTTCCAAATACTTTTGCATCGCAATTGTTTTATCTTCATCACCTATTATTATTGAGATAATATGACAATCCCCTTTTACAAGGTAATTAGTAGCATTCATAATTTCTTTTTTCCATTTTTTCGAAAAAGATAATAGTTCCAATCCCCAATTGTTGTTTTTTATTTTTTTAAGAGATAGTAAAGCACCAGCCGCAAGAGATGGAGATAAAGCAGTTGTATATCTAAATGCCCCACTGGTCTGTATTATTTTCTCGCAAATAATCTGATTGCAAGCTAAAAACGCTCCGCCACTTCCGAATGATTTCCCAAAGGTACCACTAACTATTTGGATCTGGTCTTTAAATTTATAACTTAATCCTTTCCCATATTCTCCAACTATTCCCAATGCATGTGCTTCATCTACTAACAAATTAGTACCGTATTTTTTGCATATTTGAATAATTTTATTAATAGGAGCTAATGTGCCCTCCATACTATATAAAGATTCTATTATTACTAATAATGATTTTTTCTCTTGAGCTAATTTAGATAGTTTAATTTCTAAATCTTCTGAATTGTTATGCATAAATCTTACTAATTTAGCTCCAGAAGCTTTAATGCCAGTTATTAGTGAATTATGAATTAATTTATCTGCAATAACTATTGAGTTTCTATTTACTAAAGCTTGAATTGCAGCTATATTCGCTTGAAAACCACTTGGAAATAGTAAAACTTTTTCCCTATCTAACCATTGGGCAATTTCCTTCTCGAGGCTATTATGAATTGGCCGCGATCCACTTATAAAAAGAGAACTCCCCGATCCAAGGCCCTCACAAATACTGCTTTTATAAGCCGCCTCAATTACCTCTTGATCTCTACTTAATCCAAAATAATCATTACTACATAAATCGATAAGTTTTTCATTTACTCCATTGCGCTTGTTTTTTTTTAAAAAATAATTTTTTTTGCTTATACCAAGAGTACTTATTTTTCTGATTCTATTTTTTGGAATTTTTATTTTGTCCATCTTTAATGATATTGAATGAGTAAAAGATCTTAATATATTAGAAAAGATTGCAAGTTAATTATTCTTTTTATTAATATCTAATTAGATCATATCTCAAGAATTTAAATTATCCTTATCTCATCAAAAATTTATGCTTAATCCAGAGGGATTATTTTCATTCCAACTAGATCAATTTCAAGAAGATGCAATAAAAGCTATTAATAGCGGCTGTTCTGTTGTTTTAACAGCACCTACTGGTTCTGGAAAAACTTTGTTAGGAGAATTTGCTATTTATAGGGGACTTTCACATAATAATAAGGTTTTTTATACAACTCCTTTAAAAGCTTTATCAAATCAAAAATTTAGAGATTTTTCTATACAGTTTGGCGAAAAAAATGTTGGATTGCTTACGGGAGATATAAGTATTAATAGAGAGGCCCATGTATTGGTAATGACAACTGAAATTTTCAGAAATATGTTGTATGGAGAATTTGAGGATCTAGAAGATCCTTTGGTAAATTTAGAATCGGTTATCCTCGACGAATGTCATTATATGAATGATCCACAAAGAGGAACAGTTTGGGAAGAGACAATAATTCATTGCCCTAGTAATACACAAATAGTTGCTTTATCTGCAACAGTATCTAATTCAAAGCAACTTAAAAATTGGATAAATAAAGTACATGGCCCCACCTCATTAATTAATAGTATTAATAGACCAGTACCTTTAGAGTTTATTTTTTGCAGTGCGAAAGGCTTTCACCCATTATTAAATAAAAAAGGTAATGGTATTCATCCTAATTGCAAAGTATGGAGAGCTCCCAAAGGACAGTTAAAAAAGAGTAGATCTGGAAGAATTACACAACCAAAGACTCCACCAATATCTTTTGTTATCTCAAATTTAGCAGAAAGGAAAATGTTACCTGCTATATATTTTATCTTTAGTAGAAGAGGATGCGATAAAGCAGTCGCAAATATAAAAGACTTAACTCTAGTTAACTATAAGGAAGCGAGTTTAATAAATGAGAAACTTTCTAAATATATCAAAAATAATCAAGAGGGCATTAAAGATAAAATTAATTTCGAAGCTCTTAAAAGGGGTGTCGCATCGCATCATGCAGGGCAGCTTCCTGCTTGGAAGGAATTCGTAGAAGAATTATTTCAAATGGGATTAATAAAAGTTGTATTTGCTACCGAGACTCTTGCAGCCGGTATTAATATGCCAGCAAGGACAACTATTATCTCATCTCTCTCCAAACGTACTGAAAATGGACATAGATTACTTTTTAGCAGTGAATTTTTGCAAATGTCTGGGAGAGCTGGTAGGCGTGGTAAAGATACTCAAGGTTATGTAGTAACTGTTCAAAATAGATTTGAAGGAGCTAAGGAAGCTAGCATACTTGCAACCAGTGAGCCTAATCCTTTGATAAGTCAATTTACTCCAAGTTATGGGATGGTTTTAAATTTACTGCAAAATTATAGTATCGAAAAGTCTAGAGAATTGATAAAAAGAAGTTTTGGAAGTTTCGTTTATTTGGAAGAATCAGCAAATGAGAATTTAAATATTACTAATTTAAATGATGAATTGAATAATTTAAAGAGATTAACTCTTAATATTTCTTGGGAAGATTTTGATCAATATGAAAAGCTTAAAATA
>CAYSSQ010000007.1:0-46017 GCA_964433825.1 uncultured Prochlorococcus sp.
AATATCCTAATGGAGAGTTTGAATCAATTTTTTGGGTTAAAGAAGCTAATTCTGTTTATGGACAATTAAGTCAATCTCAACTATCAAAATTAGGTAGCAGAGGTAAAGCCGCTAGAGAGTTAGCCCCTTTTTTAAAAAGAGAACTTGGATTAAATTAGATTTAATAATTATTTATTTGTTCAATCGCATTTATTGAAGCAGCCGCTGCTTCTTCAACATCTCCCTCTTTCCCTGCCAAAGTAAGTCTTCCAAAAGCTCCAACGGCTTTCACATCAACAACTGTTATATTTGATGCCTTCTCAGCTTCATTTGCTGCTTTCAGTACATATCCCGCGGGTTCAGTTTCGAGTATAAACATACTCATACCTGCCTGAATCATTGATCCACTCCTGTTTTGCCTATTTATCAGTACTGAATGATCTGGTGTTATTGCTCGTATAATCTCAGTCCAACTTGTTGCGGGTTTTGTTCTTTTCCTAACTTCACTCCCAATTGCATCTAAAACAACATCTCCTGAGTGTAATACAGTGCTTTGGTCTTTATGGTAAAGAGCAAAAGAACCAAATTCTCTCTCAACTATCATTTGGCCAAGTCTTACATTACTAGCTTTCAATGCAATGTCGGTAACTCTATGAATAGCCATACCCGGAGACACCTCCATCCACAAACAAGCGTCACCTGGAATAGGCAAAAAACCTCTACTAACAGTGCCCATGTAAGCTGCTAACTGTGGTTGCAGAGAATCTAAAAACACATAAGTTCTTAATTCTATTTGTTCAACTTGGCTTGCTTGCCTTGAAACTAAGGATTTTTCTGAATCGGTTGTTATGTAATTTGCACCACCATGGGACTGAATCTCAGAGCCAGTAACTAGAGAACTATTCTTTTTACGCTCTCGTCTATTTAAGCTAGATGTTGGTTCCATTCTGGAGACTATAACTGATTATGGATCAACTTTTCTATCAAATTCACTTGCACTATGCGGATGAACCGATATTTTCAATTTAAAGATTGATTAAAATTATGGCCTCCACACACAAAAATCAAATCAAACCAAATCCTAATAATGAAGATTTAAGTCCAGATCAAACTCTTGGATTAGTTAGTTTAAGCTTAATGCAAAAACTATCTCAAAAGGATCCATCTCTCAGTTGGCTAATTGAGGAAAATAAAGATTTAAAAAACCTCAAAAATCTAAGAGATAGACTGGAATTAATTGATTTGGCTATTAAAACTGGTGCACCGATAAGCACAGCAGAAGTATCATTCTTAATGGGAGCTAAACCAGGGAAATCAAAGGTAGAGAGAGCCGGATTGTTAGCTATAAAAGTATCTAGAAATGTTTGGAAAATTGTCAAAAATAGTAACGAAAATAATTATTGGAGAAATTAAAATTTTTATCTAAAACTAAAAAAAAAATTAATCATTTGTATTTTTAAACATTCATATAAGTTTTTGAAATGAATTCAATTTGTAAGAGAACTTAATCAATTACTTTCTTAAAATTAAAAATTTATGCAAGCTTTAGAAATACGCCTTACTAATTTTTAATGAGTAAAGTTTTATTTAATAAAGAGACTGGTCCAAGAGAGGTTTTTTGTGGTCTTACGTCAATTGTTTGGCTACACCGAAGAATGCCAGATGCTTTTTTTCTTGTTGTAGGTTCTAGAACATGTGCCCACCTTATTCAAAGCGCAGCTGGTGTAATGATTTTTGCTGAGCCAAGATTTGGTACAGCAATCCTAGAGGAAAAAGATTTAGCAGGTCTTGCCGATGCTCATGAAGAACTTGATAAAGTTGTAAACGATCTGATTGCAAGAAGACCAGAGATAAAAACCCTTTTTCTTGTTGGTTCATGTCCAAGTGAAGTAATTAAGCTTGATCTAACTACGGTTGCAGAGAAATTAAATAAAAAATTTTTAGGCCAAGTTCAATTTTTAAATTATTCTGGCAGCGGCATTGAAACAACTTTTACTCAAGGAGAAGATGGCGCACTAAAAGCTCTCGTACCATTAATGGGAACAACAGATGAAGAAAAATTATTAATTGTTGGAACAATTGCAAATAATGTAGAGGATCGATTAATAAAAATCTTTAATAATATTGGTATCAAGAATGTTGAAAGTTTTCCTCCAAGACAATCTACAGAGTTACCAAAAATCGGAACAAATACAAAGGTATTGTTAACTCAACCTTATTTAAGTGATACTGTAAGAGATTTAAAACATAGAGGTTGCAAAGTTATATATGCTCCTTTCCCATTAGGAGTTGAAGGGAGTAGTAAATGGTTGCTAGCAGCTGCGGAGGCATTTAAAATACAATCCCTCAAAGTTCATGAAGTAATTGCTCCACTTGTTAAGAGAGCTAAGCAAGCTTTAGAAACTCATAAAGAGATACTTAAAGGAAAGAAATTATTTTTATTCCCTGAATCACAATTAGAAGTGTCCTTAGCAAGATTTTTACATAATGAGTGCGAAATGAATCTTATTGAAGTTGGTACGCCTTATTTGAATAAAGAGTTAATGGAAGAGGAACTTAATTTATTACCTGAACAAACAAAAATAGTAGAGGGGCAACATGTAGAAAAACAATTAGATCGGGTAAGAGAAACACAACCTGACTTAGTAGTCTGCGGAATGGGATTAGCAAATCCTCTTGAAGCAGAGGGAATTCACACAAAGTGGTCTATTGAAATGGTGTTTAGTCCAATTCATGGAATTGATCAGGCTGCAGATTTAGCAGGTTTATTTTCAAGACCCCTAAAAAGGAATCAAATACTTACAACGAAAACCTTAGCTACTCACAAATAACAAAAGCATGGAATTAACACTTTGGACATATGAAGGCCCTCCTCATGTTGGAGCAATGAGAATTGCCTCTTCAATGAGAGATTTGCACTATGTACTTCATGCCCCACAAGGCGATACTTACGCCGATCTTCTCTTTACTATGATAGAGAGGAGAGGCAAAAGGCCTCCAGTAACATATACTACTTTTCAGGCAAGAGATTTAGGGGGAGATACTGCAGAACTAGTAAAAAGGAATATTTCAGAAGCTGTAGAGCGATTCAAGCCAAAAGCTCTTTTAGTAGGAGAAAGTTGTACTGCTGAATTGATCCAAGATCAACCTGGAGCTCTTGCAAAAGGCATGGGATTTAAAATGCCAATTATTAATTTAGAATTACCTGCTTATAGTAAAAAAGAAAACTGGGGAGCTTCAGAAACTTTTTATCAATTAATACGAACTTTACTAAAAGATACTATTAATAAAGGTACTATTATTTCTCCATCAAGATGGAAGAATTTAGGACGAAGACCAAAAGTCAACATACTAGGTCCTACACTATTAGGATTTAGATGTAGAGATGATGTTATAGAGATTCAAAGAATCCTTTCTGAGCAAGGCATTGATACGAATGTTATTGCTCCTCTCAATGCAAGTCCAGATGATATAAAAAGATTAGTAGATGCTGAGATTAATATTTGCCTCTATCATGAAATTGCAGAAACGTCTTGTGAATGGCTTAAAAGAAACTTTGGGATGGAATTTACTACCACTGTTCCTATTGGGATTGAAAATACAATTAATTTTATTAATGAGGTTCATAAAAAATTAGATCTTCCACTAACAAATCAAGAAGAATTAGAAAACAAGTCAAAACTTCCATGGTATTCAAAGTCAGTTGATTCAAATTATCTTACAGGCAAGAGAGTTTTTATATTTGGAGATGGAACTCACGCAATCGCAGCAGCAAAAATAGCTAAGGAAGAATTAGGATTTGAAGTGGTTGGATTAGGAACATATAGTAGAGAAATGGCTAGAAAAGTAAGAGGAGTTGCAAAGGATTTAAATTTAGAAGCATTAATAACAAATAACTATCTTGAAGTGGAAGATGCCATTAAAAATACATCGCCTGAATTAGTCTTAGGTACTCAAATGGAAAGACATAGTGCCAAAAGGCTTGGTATTCCCTGCTCAGTTATCAGTACTCCCATGCATGTTCAGGACGTTCCCGCGAGATATAGTCCTCAAATGGGGTGGGAAGGTGCAAATGTAATTTTTGATGACTGGGTTCATCCCTTAATGATGGGTCTTGAAGAACATTTAATTGACATGTTTAAGCATGATTTCGAATTCGTTGACGGCCATCAGAGTCATTTAGGACATACAGCCGTTAATACTAATGAAGAGGAAAATAAAGATATTTCTCAAAATAGCAAATCAAATAATAAAGATATTATTTGGACAGATTCAGGAAAAGCCGAATTAATAAAAGTTCCATTTTTTGTTAGAGGCAAGGTTAAGACAAATACCGAGAAATATGCGCTTTCAAAAGGGCTTGCTGAAATAAACGATGAGACCCTATACGACGCAAAAGCTTTTTTTAGCTAGTGCGTATAAAATAAATAAAATTCAGGCATGAGTATTTACACTTAAAGTATAAAAAATTACCCCTAAATAATCAGTTATTGGAGTGCTTTTAGTAATTTAATATTTTTAGATAAACATTTGTTGATAAATATATCCAAGGTGGCATTTACCCTGCAAGAATATAAATATATGCAATTATTTTAGATCTAAATGACAAGTACAATAAATAAGCCTCTTGATGGAGAGGGAAGCGTTCAAGTCAATCAAGATCCAAAAGTCAAGATCGAAGAAGGAGCATTAGTAATTGCGGTTTACGGCAAAGGCGGCATTGGGAAATCAACAACATCCTCTAACCTTTCTGCTGCCTTTTCAAAGCTAGGCAAGAAAGTTTTACAAATTGGTTGCGACCCAAAGCATGATAGTACTTTCACTCTAACTCATTCTATGGTTCCCACAGTAATCGATATTCTTGAAGAAGTTGATTTCCATAGTGAAGAACTCAGGCCAGATGATTTTATGTTTAAGGGATTTAATGGAGTTATGTGTGTTGAGAGCGGAGGGCCTCCAGCTGGAACAGGTTGTGGAGGATATGTAACAGGTCAAACAGTAAAACTTTTAAAAGAACATCACCTTTTAGAGGACACAGATGTTGTTATTTTCGATGTTTTAGGTGATGTTGTTTGTGGAGGGTTCGCAGCGCCTCTGCAACATGCTAATTATTGTTTAATTGTCACTGCAAATGATTTTGACTCTATATTTGCTATGAATCGTATAGTTTCGGCAATAAAGGCAAAGGCAAAAAACTATAAAGTAAGGCTAGGTGGCGTAGTTGCTAATAGATCCAAAGATACAGATCAAATAGATAAATTTAATAAAGAGGCAGGTTTAAAAATTATGGCTCATTTTAAGGATGTAGATGCAATTAGAAGATCAAGATTAAAAAAATGTACTATTTTTGAAATGGAACCAACTGAAGATGTAATTGAAGTACAAAATGAATATCTATCACTTGCTAATAATATGCTCAATAATGTTGAACCCTTAGATGGAAATCCTCTTAAAGATAGAGATTTATTTGACCTATTAGGTTTTGATTAATTAATTTAAGCCTACAAGATTTTTAGATAATTCCCATAATTTTTTATTAGTAGTGGGATCAATTGCTCGAATTGATAATTTTTGGGAGAAAGCTTTTCTTCCTGTTTTTTGTCTATTTCCCCAACTCCAATGAACTCCTGACTGAGAGAATTCATTACCTGTAGCCACTAAGGCAACTCTCTCTCCCGCGAGTCTCTCGGAAACAAATCCTTTAGTAATAAATCTTTGAAACAAAGGAAATAAAATTCTGAATAGAAGAGGAGTATTTCTGAAAAGTTTTGTATTAGCTACGCATCCTGGATAAAGTGAATTACAGATCAATTTTTCACTTGGGAATCTTTTTGCAATCTCTTGTGCAGTTATCATATTGCATAATTTACTATCTTTATAAGCTTTGCCGGGCTTAAATCTTTTACCATCTGCCATACTAATTGGAGATAAGAATCCCCTTTCAAATCCTGATAAATTACCAAGATTTGCAGGGCGAGGGATAGGAATCTTTCCTCCAAATTCTTTATAATTGGCAGTTACAGTTCCTAAAATAGTTATTCTGGGAACAAATTTAGATTTTTTTTCACCTATTAATATCTCTAAATCAGAGGATAATAGTTTTTCTAATAGTAAATTTATAAGAAGGAAATGTCCAAGATGATTTACTGCCATTGAATTTTCGAATCCTTGAGCTGATCTTTCAGGTTTTCTTAATCGAGGTTTATAAACTGCAGCATTGCATATTATTACTTTAAGAGAGTTCCCATATGTTTCAATAATTTTTTTACTGCCCTCTCTAACCGTTTCTAAATCAGATAGATCAATTTCAATAAATTTTATTTTTTCTAATTCAGACTCATTAAGAATCTTACTGCTTTCAATTAATGCTTTTTTATTAGATCGATTTATTGCAAGAATATTCCATCCAGATCTTATCAATGGCTTCAAAGTATTTAAACCGACTCCAGAAGTTGTTCCTGTAATTAAGACCAACCCTTTTTTCCCATTTACCACTAGAAAAAAACCTCATTGATAATTTTAAAAATACAAAAAAAATTTATGTACTCATCGCCATATTACTCTTATTCGATCTCTAATGATCATTTGAACTTGATCCTTCATAAATCTTTGCTGACCGTTTAAGGAGAATAAGTCATCAAAACGATTTGTTTGTTCGGCATATTTTTCTTTCTCATATAAATATGCTTCTTTTATTTCTCTCAACCTTGTTATCCGAATTTTTGAAATATAACCAATTTTCAACAAACTAATAGTACCTATGAAAAAAAAACAAATTTTTAAAAAAAGAAATATTGTGCTATAAAGATGTTGCTGCTTCTCAGTTGAATTTTTTTTATTTTCAAAGCGAATAGAGCTATTTTTCATTAATTTTTAATTTAAGTATTTTGGCAACATGAGAAAGCATCAAGAATACTAATTAATTTCTAACACAAATAAATATATTTCCAACCTTAAATTAAATTTAAAAAGAATATCTTCTCAAAAAATTTTTACACTAGCCAAAATTACCATTCTCTAAAAAAATTAATTTTGAAAAAACTTTTAAATTGATATCAATTTAAAAATAAAAGATTAAACTTTTTAAAGAATAAGAAATTAATTTTGTCAGATAGTTATAAAGCACTAATTATTTCAACTATTAAAACATCTGGAGAAAAACAGATGGCTTTAGATTTGAAATTCTTAGATAGAACAATCTTTGAAAAAGATATATTACTAACACTAAGATTTTATATATGGGAGGATTATTGGTTATCAGTTGGTTATCATCAGAAAAATTTACAGCCTCATTGGCTTGAATTATCAAAAAAAGGTATTATTAAAATAATAAAAAGGCCTTCAGGAGGGGGGGCAGTATTGCATTCTGGCGGAATCACTTACGCAATCACTTCTAAAAAACCTTTTTATAAAAAATTTAGTTACGAAAAAATCAATAACTGGCTAATCAATAGTTTCTTAGAACTTGGTATTGAACTAAAACCTGGAACCATCAAAAAATCTATAATTACAGAAAATTGTTTTAGTTCCTGTTTTACTTCTGATTTAATCGATAATTATGGGAACAAAAGGATTGGGAGTGCTCAATACTGGAAAAAAGGATCATTCTTACAACATGGAGAAATTCAACTTAACCCACCATCAGATATTTGGTACAAAATCTTTAAAGAGAATTGCCCACCCAAAATCAAACTAAAATTAAGTAAAATTGAATTAATTACTTTTTTAAAAAATTCCTTCTTAAATTGTTATCCAAAATTATTATTAGAGCCAATCAATTTAAATGAAAAAGATTTAAATATATAAAAAATCATTAAAGTTAATAAATAATTTCATTGGAGATCTCCATTCTTAATCATTAATTTTATTATCTTTGGGAGTTCTAATCCAAGAGGATATTTATTCTTGATTTTAAGTTTATTTCTTAATTCACCTGACAATTTAAAACCTATCTTATCAAGTATAAAATATCCAATTTTATTTCTATCAATCAATCCTTGTGGGATACCCAAGGTATTAACAATCAGGATTACTCCTTGACTAGTTTCCTCCAGTTTATTAATTATTTTCCATAGAGGGGTATCATTAAACTCTCTTGGGAATTGATTTATTGGTTTTGTATATTTTCCGACTATTGCACTTTCCCATTTTTTCAATGGAACTTTTTTGACACTCTCAACATTTAAGAAACCATTCCATCTGCCATTATTTGTTATGAAATAGTATTTAAATTTTTCTTCATTAATATTTTGAGTTATCTTATTAAATTCTTTAAGAGTCAGGTCAAACTCCAATTTTCTTAAAGGAATTAAACTCAGTTCAGATATTTTGCAAAACTTAAGAATCCTCTCAATTTTGAAAAACTGACTTTCTGACTTAGAAGAATTTATCCCAAACAGGCCAATAATTGATACCAATAATCCGAAGATAAGATTTGAATTAAAAGTAATAAATAACCCTAAAAGAAAAAGTAAAAGGGAAATAAAAAAAGTAAGCCTATTTAATAAATTCCTCCCCTTATTTTTACTTCCAGAAAAATACCAGATTACACTTTTGAATAAAATTCCACCGTCTAATGTACTAAATGGAATCAAATTAAATAAACCTAGAAAAAGATTTAATATGCCTACTCTTGATAAAATATTAATTATAATTTCCTCTTTTGAATTACTGGTATAACTAATAAAAAGTAAAAATAAAGATGTTAAAAAATAACAAAATGGTCTAACCAATGCAATCTTTATATTACCTATTGCATTTTGGCAATCCTTTTCTATTTGAGGAATTGCACCTAAAAAGAAAAAAGTAATATTTTTAATTTTTACTCCCTCCTTAAGAGATATAAATGTGTGAGGGATCTGATGGATTATGATAGTTATAAGAAATAAAAAAGTTGAAAAAAATCCTATAAACAAAGATTCTTTGTTATTGAAAGTATCTCCTGATGTCAAATTAATTTGATTACTAATGCTCCAAGAAAAAAGAAACAAAAGCAAAGCCCAATTAGGATGAATATAAAATGGAATACCCCATAATTTTAGAACTTGCCAAGCTTTCAAAAATAATCTCCGTTATATTTAATATTAATTACATTTTACATATTATTAAAAATTAAAAATATCCAATGATCAAATCTAAACCACTTATAAAAATTTGCGGAATAACTTCAACTGAACAAGCACTTCAAATTGCCGAACTTGGAGTAAATGCGATTGGAATTATATCTGTAAAAGAATCGCCAAGATATGTATCAGCTCAAAAAAAAAAAGAAATCTTTAGGATACTAGAAGAATTTTTTCCAAAAATCAAAAGAGTTTCTGTAATCAAAAATTTGCATATAAAAAATACTCTTAAAAGTTTAATTGATCATGAAAATGTCATACAACTGCATGGAGATGAAGATCTTGATTATTGCAAAAATATCAAAATTAATTTTCCACAAATAGAAATTTGGAAAGCATTTAGAATAAAAACATTCAAAGATATAGAAGGAATAAAGACCTTTACAAATTTTATAGATGCTGTACTTTTAGATTCTTGGAATAAGGAAACTTATGGAGGTTCAGGTATAAAAATTAAACGAGAACTATTAGAAAAAATTTCTTTAAGTAAACCATGGTGGTTAGCTGGAGGAGTATCCAATGATTGGGTTAAAGAAATAATTTCCGAGATACAACCAGATGGACTTGATGTCTCAAGCAGCATTGAGTTGCAACCAGGAGTAAAGGATATTGAAAAAATCAATAAACTTTTATTAGAAATAAGAAGATAATCAGATTAAATTAATTTGGGAAAATATTTCACATGATAATTACTTAAAAACCATAAAAATTATTTAGCTTAATAACAAGCTAATCCATTAGGCTGCTGCTTAACAAGTTCGAAGAATTCTTGTTTTAAGCTAGCGTCATGCCTAAAATCTCCTCTTACAATTGAATTAATCATACTTGTGTTAGGTTCTTTCACTCCTCGCCAGCACATACAATAATGCTTAGCTTTAACAAGAATTGCTAAACCTTTAGGCTCACAAAGTCGTTCAATTTCATCAGCTAATATCATCACAGCTTCTTCTTGAATATGTGGTCTTGAAAAAACCCAATCAGCAACGCGGGCAAACTTAGAAATTCCAATAACTTTATCGCCCGGCTTAATTCCTATCCAGCAGTCTCCAATAATTGGGACCATATGATGAGAACAAGCTGATCTAACACTTATAGGCCCTAAGGTATAAATCTCATCTAAATTTTTAGCATTTGGAAAATCTGTAACGTTTGGCTGTCTGTAATACCTACCTTTAAATACTTCATGCAAATACATCTTTGCTACTCTCTCAGCAGTTTCCTGGGAGTTATGATCATTTTCTATATCGATAACTAGTGACTTTAATAATTCTCTAACTCTGGAAGAAACTTCTTTTTGGAGAGTTTCAAGCTCTCCTGGGTTTATGAATTCCGCAATATTATCGTTAGCATGGAATCTTTTATTTTGGCTTACAATTCTATCTTTAATTATTTCGGAAATTAGTTTATCAGAAATATTTTTATCTATTTCTTTATTAATGTTGTCACTAGGAATGGTAGACATAAATAAATATTAAAAATACTATAAAGTTATTAATACTTTATATTTCTTGGGAGAATATTTCCTGAATTATATCACATTGGAATGTGCGGCTGAGCACAAAAAATTATAAAAAATTTTTATATCGGTTCAAAATTTAATTTAGAAAGCTCCTGTTGCTGGCATTAGGGTTAAATCTTCAATTAACTGATTATCTGGTTGTTCAGCAATATAAAGTATTGCATTAGAAACACTCTCTGAAGAAAGCATTTTATTTCGATTAAAATCTGAAGCTACATCTTCAGAATCCCAAAGGGGAGTGTTTACTGAACCCAAGGTAATTGTGCATGCTCTAATTGAATTTGCGCGCTCTTCCTCTCTCAAACATTTTGTAAAACTTGCCAAAGCTGCTTTAGAGATGCAGTATGCGCTCCATTGAGGAAAAGCATTATTGGCCGCATGACTACTAACATTTATTATAAGGCCACCTTCTTTTCTCATTAAAGGGACAATATAAGAACATATTTGAAATACACTTGTCAGATTAACCTGCATTATTTTCTGCCATTTTTCTAAAGGCATTCCAATAAGATCTCCATTATAAGCAAATCCTGCATTATTAATAACAACTGATGGACAGCCACAACTTTCTATCACTTGAGATAAAGATTTTTGAATATTCTCTGGGACTGATAAATCGCATTCAATAATAGTTACGTTACTAGATGTATTTAACAGTTCATTTTTTAACTCATTAAGCATTTCTATATTTCTTGCTATTAATATTAAATCCCACCCTGAATTTGCAAACTTTATTGCAGTTTCTCTGCCAATTCCTTTAGTGGCTCCTGTGATAAGCGCTAGTTTCAATTTAATCAGATTCTGTTGGAACCTCGCTATAAATTTCTTCTATATTTCCTGATTCAATGAATTTTCCTAAAGCTCTAAATTTTGAGTATCTTTGTTCCAACAACTCATCTCTTGTAAATGTTAATAATTCATTTAGGTGTCTTTCTATAGATTCTTTTAGATTTTCACCTGCTTGAAGAGGAGCCCAATTATTTCCCCCTGCTGGTTCTATAATTACTTCATCTATAACTCCAAGTTTTAAAAGATCTTTCCCAGTTATTTTTAATGCTGAAGCAGCTTCTGAAGCCTTAGCTGCATCTCTCCACAATATTGAAGCGCAAGCTTCAGGGCTGGCAACAGTATAAACGCTATGTTCGAACATTAACAGTCTGTCCGCAACACCTATACCTAAAGCACCTCCTGATCCTCCTTCTCCAATAACTGTAGCAATTATAGGAACCTCTAAGCCAAACATTTCTCTCAAATTTCGAGCAATTGCTTCTCCTTGCCCTTGCTCCTCAGCTGTTAAACCTGCATACGCCCCTGGAGTATCAATAAATGTAAGAATTGGCAAATTAAATCTATCAGCATGTTTCATTAGCCTTAATGCTTTACGATATCCTCCTGGTTTTGCCATCCCGAAATTTCTTATAACATTTTCCTTTGTATCTCTTCCCTTTTGATGTCCTAACAATAGTACTGGTCTCTCATTAATAGAACCTATCCCACCTATAAGAGCCATATCATCTCCCCCGTTCCTATCTCCATGTAATTCAATCCAGTCATCACAAAACATTTGAACAAAATCAAGTGTACTTGGCCTTTGAGGATGTCTCGCTACTTGTATTTTTTGTGCGGGGGTAAGTGATTTAAAAATTTCTTCTCTTCTCCTGGTGGCTAGTGTCTCAAGTTGAAGTAATTGCTGACTCACATCAACCTCAGAATCTCTAGCTAATTCTCTAATCTGTTCTATTTGCTTCTCTAGCTCAACGAGAGGTTTTTCGAAATCCAGCAAAAATCTTCTTGGCATAATTAATTAAACAAGCATTGGATCAAATTTCTTATCGAGTCCTATAGCAGAAAATCCATGTTTTTCTGAAGCCTCCCCTATATACTCCATTTTCTCTAAAGTAATATTGTTTCTTCCCCAACTAAAGTTTGTATGACATTTCTCAAATTCTAAAATCATTGCTTCTGCAAAACATGCAAACATTTCTCTTTGCGGGTTTTCCATTTCAGCTAATTCCATCATATTCCACCCAATATCTTTAAAAAATTTTACTATACCCCCTTTAAGGATATGAATATCTTTTCCTTGAAACTTTTCATCAAGATTTTTGGGATATCCGCCATCAATCATCAAACAAGGTCTTTTCAATTTACTAATATCGATTTCCATAGTCTTTGGCATACTCGCAACCCAGACAACTACATCAGATAAGGATAATGCTTCTTCCAATGTTTGAATTAAGCCACCCCCTAATTCCTTTTGCAAAGCTAACAATGGTTCCTTCTGTCTCGCAACCATTATTAATTCACCAATACCTGTTTTTTGTGTAATCCATCTACAAACAGCGCTACCTATATCTCCTGTAGCTCCCACAACTGCAACTTTAGCCTTACTAAGGTCTATACCAACTTTAGGAGCATTAAGCTCAAGCTGCCTACAAATAACCCATGCTGTGTGAGTATTGCCAGTGGTAAATCTTTCCCATTCTAAAGAGGTGTTTCTGATTTGTTTATGCTGTAAAAGATTAAAATTTTCAAAAATTATAGAAGTAAATCCTCCAAGTGCAGTTATGTTAATATTTTTTTTCTGCGCCAACTCCATGGCATTTAAAACTTTTCTTCTAGCTGTTTTAAATCTAGAAAGCATTTCTGGAACAAAACATGAATCTATATATGAGCCTTCAATACATACCCCTACAGCGCTTTTAACCTCAACATTTTCAACAAGTTGAGGCGGAGCCATACACCAAACATCTAAATCACCCTCTGCTATATGATCAAAGCCTAAAATAGAAGCTTTTCTTTTTGCATCTTCAAAACTTGTAGAGTGACCAATTAGCCCGAACATTTAGACTTCACTTTAAAGACAACTTACAGGTAAAAACAATAGCATAAAAAGCTATTGCTTTAGTAAACAAAAATTTAAAAAATAATATTAAAGTCTTTTTATTTCCTTAAACGATAGCGGCCATAGCCATTCTGGCAATTTCCCTATTATCTAAACCCATTTCAAGCAATGCGTCTTGATAAGCGATCATAAATTCTTCCATTAGTTCCTCCTTATCCATTGACAAAATAGCAGCGTCCTCAGCAACTTGATCCAACATCTTTTTAATTAATGGCAAATTTGCTTTATTAGCAGCAATTAACTCATTTTTACAAGTATGTAAATTTTCTTTGAGCCATTTTTCTCCGTAATTTAGATGTAAATATTCATCATTTACTACACCTTGAGTAATTTTTTTGGCGAACGGATCAGCAACTCTTATGTAAACATGGTACGCGGAAATTGCAAAGGCTTCGATTAGTATTGCCTGTATAAGAAGACAAGTTGTTAAATTCTCCTTTTCTAGAGCAGTTTGAAAGTTACCATGCAATTTAGAAAAGAATTCTTTTGCAAAATCCATATCTGCCTGAACTCCTAAATTCTTGCCACATGCAGTAAAGCCTCTTTTATGCTTTAATTCCATCTTGGCAAGCTTAGTCAATTCTTCAGAATCATTCGGAAGGAGAGTCGCTATTGAAATATAGTTATCGTATGCTTCTTGTTCGCCCTCAATAACAATTGCGTTTATTCTGCTATACGCATCTTTGTATTCATCTGTTGTAAAGTCAGGTAAATTCACGGAATTCTCATCTGAAGGGGTTTCAAATTCAGCGTTTTTATTAGATTCGAGTGTTTGCATGTCAATAAGTCTTTAATTCATTATGCAATGAGTTTACACAATTATAATGAGTTTATACATATATCATGAAAATAGTTTCAAATGTTTAACCAGTTATTAAAACGCACAATCATAAGTAAATAATTTAACTTGGCCAATCAGAAGACATTAAACCTATTATCAATTCATACCAATGATCTACTAATAATCTCTTCAATTCATTACCAAGTTCTAAATTTGCCCCTCTACTATCACCAATTACTCCAGATAGACTAAGATCTTCAGTAAACCAAGCAGTTGGTGCGTCTCCTTCCAGACTCCATCCTTTGGGAGTATTCTTAGGAATACCCTCACATGGTCTCTCTTTCCCAACTAATTGAGGTTTTAGTGACATCATTAAACTTGTTTCTGCTAAAGAAGCATGCAAACCATTTTCGAGTTCACTTTTAGTTAGAAGCTTATCTAGGCCTTTTACGCCACTCCATAGGAAACATGGAAATACATTTAGATTTGGAGTAACACTTCTTAATTCTCTAGCGGCTGTATTCAAGAGAGAAATCTGTCCCCCATGAGCGTTGAGCAATATTAATCTTTTAAAGCCTATATCTGAAATTTGTTTCCCAATTTCAACTATCATCGAAGTTAATAAACCAGATGAGAGAGTAATAGTTCCTTGAAATCCTGAATGCTCAGGAGAAAAACCTATATATTGAGTGGGTATTTTTTTTAAGGGAAAATCTTCAGGAATAAGCTCAAGAACTTCATTTATAATCTCTTCTATAAAAATACTATCAGTAGCCAATGGTAAATGAGGACCATGCTGTTCAACAGCTCCAAAAGGCCAAATAATGGTTGATCTTTTGTTAGATGCGATATTTTTGATCTCAGGCCAAGATAAATATTCGTAATTAGGTATTGATTTAGAGGTCATTATTTAGATTTGTGAGAAAATACCTTTAGAATGTTATAAACAACTAATTAGTACTATTTTACCTATGAAGGGAGTAAGTGATAATAATGCCCCAAAAAAAATTAAAACAAAGGGCAGCAAAATTGAACTTAAGAAACCTTTGCAAGTTCTTAAATTAAATAAAAAAGAATCAAATCAAAATCCGAAAGGAGATAATCTAGAGGGACAAAATTCCTTAGATGATAAAAAGAATGATATTTTTAAAAATGATTCAGAGGCTTCCTATACAGAAAACTCTAAAACTGATGTAATTAATCAAAACTCATTTGATATTGAGGATAATCTTGAGCGAGAAATGTTTGAGAGTGAGAGAATGCTTGAAAAACCTACTTTTAATTCTGATGATAGTACGAATCAAAATCTTTCCTTCGAGAGGACGGTTGACGATTTTGACTTTGATGAAAATGAGTTCCTTGCTGCTTTAAACGATAATGAGCCAATAGGTCTTACAGGAGAAATAATTAAAGGAAAAATTATTGCTCTAGAGAGTGATGGTCTTTATATTGACATTGGCGGGAAAGCTCCAGGATACATGCCAAAGAAAGAATGCGGCATAGGAGTAATTACAAATTTCAAAGAAAGATTTCCGATTAATTTAGAAATGGAAGTATTAGTTATCAAAGAACAAAATGCTGATGGAATGGTAACTGTTAGTGCTAGAGCTCTAATTCTTAGAAAAAGTTGGGAAAAAGTAGAGGAGATTGCAAAGACTGGAGATTTACAAGATGTTTTAATTAATGGTTTCAATAGAGGTGGTTTAACATGTGATGTCGAAGGATTAAGAGGCTTTATTCCTAGATCACAATTAGAAGATGGTTCTGATTATCAAACATTGGTTGGCAAAACAATTAAAGTAGCTTTTCTAGAAGTAAATGCTGATACAAGAAAATTAGTTTTATCAGAAAAGAAAGCTGGTTTGATTTCTAAATTTAAAGAACTTCAATTAGGCCAACTAATAGAGGGTAAAATATTGGCTATAAAACCATACGGATTTTTCGTTGACTTAGGTGGAGCTAGCGGACTCCTTCATCAATCATCAGTAACAAAAGGAAATTTTAGAAGCCTAAGAGAGGTTTTTTCAGAAGGTGAAATCATAAAAGCATTGATAACTGAGATAGATTTAGAAAAAGGTCGTATAGGTTTGGATACCTCATTGTTAGAAAATCTACCTGGAGAACTATTAATAGATAAGGCAAAAGTTATTGCAGAAGCGAATGAGAGAGCTCTAAAGACCCAATCACTTTTTGATAAGAAAAAATAATTTACAATGAATAAATGAATATATCAAAAGGAAAAAATTCTTACCTTGAAATTAAATCTTCAGATTGGGAATTAGATTTTTACTCAAGGCCAATCATAGAAAATGATGGTAAAAAAAGATGGGAATTAATTATCGCATCAACGAAAAATTTTAATTTTAAAGATCCTTTTTACTGGAGTAAGATTTGCCCCGCTAGTGAAGTGAATTCAATCTGGCTGACTAATGCTTTAAAAGAGGCTTTAAAAGATGCAGAGAAACAAGGATGGAGCAGACCAGAGAAAATAAGATTCTGGAGATCCTCTATGAAATCGATAATAAAAAAATCACTTGAAAATATCGAAATTGAGGGTCTTATTAGCAGAAGGACTTACAGTTTATTTGAAAGAATTGAATTTTTAGAAAAAAGTGTTTATCCGAATGAAAAAGGTTATGTAAACGGCGTTTTAGCTCCAACATTCACCTCTCAAATAGTCAATGATCCTAAACCTCTACCTGAAGCCGTTAGGGGAGAATCTTTAACTATAGCCGAGATATCAATAGGTGAATTAAGAACTGCAAAAAATTGGCCTATTCAATTTGGTGATATTTTTCCAATTGAAGAATCAATACAGGATAATTATCAAGTCCCTGGATTAAGACTTTTTAGTGAAAACAGAGCAATCGCTCTAGCTGCTTGGTTTAGTAGTTTAGAACCAATTAAATTAGAAATAGACAAAAATCGACTTTTACTCGAAGCCTTAGAAGATGATAAATGGCTAGTTACTGATTTAGCGGGCAAAGATGCTGAGTTATTAAATAAAAAATTTAAAGAATCCAAAAATAAATCTTTTGGATACCAATTCATTGCAATACAATCGAATCCTTATATTGAAGAATTTGCAGGCTTTTGGATGCTAAAAGATATAGATCTAAACACATAAAAGATGAGCTATGAAACAATTAATTTTCTCATTAAAAATATTAAAATAAATAGAAATAATATTTATTATTATGCATCTAGTCTTTTATTAAAATTTAACTTTAAACATGCTTTCTTTACAAAGGACAGTTCGCAATTTGCAATCGAACAATTAGCAAGAAAGTTTAATGATAATAAAATTAATTATTTTAATAATCAAATACATAGTAATTTCTTAGTTCATGGATCAGAACTAAGATCTGATATTAGATTTAATGCAGACGGCATCCTTAGTGATGAACCGAATCAAAATCTATGGATATATACTGCTGATTGCATGCCAATATTAGTTGCAGATAAGTCTAGTCGTTTGGTTGCTGCAATTCATTGCGGAAGAAAAGGATTAGAAAAAAATATTATTAAAAATACATTAAAGAAAATGGAGTATTTAGGGTCTTCAAAGAAAAATATAATAGTTGCTATAGGTCCATCGATCTCTAGATCAAATTATTTTATAGACGAAGATTGTCTAAAAGTTTTTTATAAAAATACTAAATATACAATAAATTCTGAATTCATAAAAAAATCTAAAAATGTTTATCTTAATTCAATTGATAAATTTTCTTTTGATATTAAAGGATTTGCATTTGAGCAGTTAATAAATAACAATATTAAGCCTGAAAATATCGAAATTTCTAATAACTGTACTTTCGAATTGCAAGATCAATTCCATTCTTGGAGAAGAGATAAAAGTAAGCAAAGAAATTGGAATTTTATTACTTCAAAATAAATTTAATTACCACAATTATCAATAGTTAATTTCTCAGAAATTAATAAATCGGTCATCTCCTCATTATTTTTTAGGTTATAAACTTTTGCTGATAAATTACCATCCTTCTTTCCAAATGGTTTTATTTTTACTTTTGTTCCTCTTGGAAAATTTTTCTGCAATAATTCTTTAGCCTTTAAATCATTTAATTCTTCAACTTTTATACAAAATAGATTTACAACCATACTCCTATTTTGATCTCCAATTAAAACCGTATTTGAGGAATTTATTTGCAAAATCTCTGCAGAATCTACAATTTTTGGGGTTATCAATAATATAAAGATAGAAGTTAAAAGAAATACAAATTTAATCAATTTAAAATTTTAATAATTGGGAAATCATGTTTACACAAATAGCTAAAATATTTATTTAAATAAATTCTTTATTATCTACATATCCAACCATTTGTGCATTGCTTTTCCCTGGAGGAACCATGGGATAGCAATTTTCACTTCTTCTTACTCGGATATTAATTAAGGCAGGACCATTAAATTCCAAAGCAGATTTAAATTCATTGATTAATTCATCTCTACTTGAGAAAGAAAAACCCCTTATTCCAAAAGATTCTGCGAGTTTAATAAAATCTGGCTCTCCGTTACTCATATCTGAGGCAGAGTACCTTTCATCATAAAAACTTTCTTGCCATTGCCTAACCATCCCCTGCCAACGATTGTTTACAATAACGACTTTTACATTTAATCCGTAATGAGATAATGTTCCTAATTCTTGAATATTCATAAGAATGCTTGCATCGCCTGCAATGCAGATCACCTCTGAATCAGGAAAAGCAGTTTTAACACCCATTGCTGCAGGCAAACCAAAACCCATAGTTCCTAAACCTGCACTACTAATCCATCTTCTTGGAGCATTTCTTAGATATTGAGCTGCCCACATTTGATGCTGACCTACATCAGTTGTGATAAAAGCATCAGGAGAATATTCTCTAACTTTAATTAAGATTTCTTGAGGATAAATTTCGCCTTCACTCGGAGGAATAAATAATGGATGCTTTTTTTTCCAGAAATCAATTTTTTCAAGCCAATCTTTTGTTAAAAAATTATTATTTAATTTTGAAGATTTATCATTAATCTTAGCAAGAGCGGCGGCAACATCAGCAACTATCGCAACATTAACTCTTCTATTTTTATTTACTTCTGCAGGATCAATATCTATATGTATTACTTTAGCTTTAGGTGCAAAGGTATCTAATTTACCTGTTACCCTATCATCAAATCTAGCTCCAACAGCAATAAGTAAATCACATTCAGTTACAGCAAAGTTCGCGTAAGCGGTACCATGCATTCCAAGCATCCCAACAGATAATTTGTTTTGCTCATCAAAGATGCCCTTCCCCATCAGAGTTGTAGTAACAGGAATTTGATAATTGTTAGATAAGATTTTTAGTTCTTCATGGGCCCCAGAGGCTACTGCTCCTCCACCAACATATAGGAGGGGTCTTTTTGCCTCTTTTATTAATTGAATTGCATCACTTATATTATTTTCATCGATATCATCGTTCTTTTTAAAACCATTAGGAATCAATTCCCCTGGCAAAACGCGTTCATAATTAAAGAATTCTTGGCCAACATCTTTTGGGATATCAATAAGAACAGGTCCAGGCCTACCTGAGGATGCAATAAAAAAAGCTTGTGACACAACCTTGGCAATATCAGATGGATCTCTAATAACCCATGAATGTTTGACTATAGGAAGAGTAATTCCAAATATATCAGTTTCCTGAAAAGCATCTGTTCCAATGGCAGGTCTTGGGACTTGTCCTGTTATGACTACCAAAGGGACAGAATCCATTTGAGCGGTTGCAATTCCTGTCACTAAATTTGTAGCACCAGGCCCAGAAGTCCCAAAACAAACTCCTACTTCTCCAGTCGCTCGAGCATATCCATCAGCAGCATGTGAACCCCCCTGTTCATGTCTGACCATATAATGTTTAACCCAACCCTCTTTTTCAGCCTTATGAACTGCATCATAGATAGGCAATATTGCCCCACCGGGATAACCAAAGATTACTTTTACTCCGTGCAGCCTAAGAGAATCCATTAGAGCTTCAGCTCCAGTAATCCATTGAGAATTTTTTTCTGAATCACCTTCCCTCAAAGGTGTAGAAGTAAGAGTCAATTTTGAAGCTAAATCTATATAAATAGTAAACTTAATTACTTAATTTTGCCTAATTTGTAATTCTTATGTCAAGAATTCAAAAGTGAAATTGATTTATATAAATAAATTTCTTACAAAATTCCTAATTTATGAAGTGGTCCGTTGCCTGCTACAAGCTCTATAAGAATTACTAAGAATATAATCATAGCAACCCTTCCATTCCAAACCTCAGAACTATTATTCCAACCCCATTGCCACTTCTCTTGAGGATATAATTTTATTTTTGATGGAAGTTTAGAAGCTTGTTCTAAATCAATAATTGGTTCTTTCAGACAAGAAAACACTAGATCATTTAACCCATTTATGAAAGTTGGATGAGTATTTAAAGCTTTTACCCTACGAAAGTTTTTAATACCTGCTTTCTCTGCAATTTCTTTGTATTCAATATCAATTTCTTGCAATGTTTCAATATGTTCTCCTACAAAACTTATGGGAACCACAATTAGATCATTAATATTTGATCTACCAAGTTCTTCTAGAACATCCTCTGTATATGGCTTTAACCATTCTTCAGGTCCTACCCTACTTTGGTAAGACAAAGTATATGGATTACTAAATCCCAAATGTTTTTTAAGTTCCTCAATTATCAGCAAAGAACAAGCCTCTATTTGGTCTTTATAAGGATCACCAGCTTCTTCTACGTAGCTCTTTGGAACACCGTGTGCAGTAAAAAAAACATGAGCATTAGAGGGATTTTGGCAAAGTGATATTTGTTCTGCTATTAATTCAACCATTGATTTTAAATATCCAGATTGATCAAACCAACTTCTGATACATCTGATAGGTATTTTTTTAAAATCAGAATCATTATCTCGTAATTTTTTAAGTTCTCTAAAGCTTGAACCACTTGTACTTATTGAAAAGTGGGGATATAGAGGAAGAACAACTATTTGATCAATTCCATCCGCCTTCATATCTGCGATAGCAGATTCAGTAAAGGGATGCCAGTATCTCATAGCAATATAAGTAGTGGCATTTAATCCATTCTCTCTCAATTTACTTTGCAATTCCCTAGCTTGTTGCTCAGTTATTCTTCTAAGTGGAGAGCCTCCTCCAATTGATAAATAAGCTTCTTGTGATTTCGTACTTCTTAAAGTACTAATTAACCAAGCCAATGGTTTTTGAAAAGCAGGAATTGGTAATCTAATTATTTCTGGATCTGAAAAGAGATTATATAAAAATGGGCCAACATCTTTAATACGTTCAGGGCCTCCTAGATTCATTAATAGGACACCAACTTTTTCCATTTAACTTTTATTTATATTGAAAAAAGACATTTAAAACGTCATTATTAAAATAATTATATAGTCAAATGAATATAATTCATGAAATTGATCTAATCAATGAGAACTTTGCTTTGAAAGGAAGCAAATTAAAGATTGAAAAAAGAGGAGAAAAATTGAATATTAGAGGATCTCTTCCAACTAAAACAAATAATCATATTTTTAAGACACAAAGGATTTCGTTAGGTCTTAATGCTAACTCTTCAGGTTTAGAGGAGGCTAAGAAAAAATTGCAGTTAATAAACTTACAATTAGATCTCAAGCAGTTCAATTGGAACAATTGGATAAGCAATTCATACCCAAAAAATATTAAAAATGATAAAGAAGATTTCAATGAGAAAATACATCAATTTGAAGAGTTTTTTTTTCAAGAACCAAAAAGCGAATTTTTATCAAGTACTAGAAAGACAACTTGGAAGAGCTCCTATAAGCCTTATCTCAAAAGGATGCTTTCAATTTATAAAGATAATCAAGATTTAAAAAATATATTCCTCAATACCCTGAATAGTTATAAAAAGGGAAGCCGTAGCAGAAAGCAATGCGGGACTACATTAAATGTATTCGCAAAATTTATTAATTATGAACTCCCCGAAGACTGGAAACTACTTTCAAGAGGTTATGGACTAAAGAAAGCTAGTTATAGAATTTTACCTAATGACGATCTCATAGAAGAACTTTGGAACGAAATCCCAAATCAATCTTGGAAATTTGTTTTTGCACTAATGGCTACTTATGGATTAAGGAATCATGAAGTTTTTTTCAGTGACTTAAGTGCATTAAAAGAGAATGGCGACAAAATAATAAGAGTTTTAAATTCAACAAAAACAGGCGAACATCAGGTTTGGCCATTTCATCCGAAATGGGTAGAGACTTTCGAATTATACAAACTAGGCAAGGACCCAAAGCTTTTACCAAATATAAATAAAGACTTAAAATATACGACACTTCAAAATATTGGAAAAAAAATTACAGATCAATTCGGTCGCTATAATTTAAAAATAAAACCCTATGACCTGAGGCATGCATGGGCCGTAAGAACAATATTTTATGATTTGCCTGATACAGTCGCAGCAAGGATGATGGGCCATTCAGTTAGTCTTCATACACAAACATATCATCATTGGATCACTAAAAGAGACCAACAGAAAGCTGTTAACAATGCCCTATTAAAGTTTAAAGAGGAAAAACCGTTTGAAGTTTAAAATAAAGAAAATAAAAGTTAAACAATGAAGAACGAAGATCAAGCTAGTCACCAAAATACAGAAAATTTAGATAAAGAAGCTCTGAAATTAGGAATGGGAGGTAATAATTCTCCTGATAAAACTGAAGAAAAATATAAAGAAAGAATGGAGAAAAGAAAAGTCATCCAAAAAGAGAGGGTAAGTTTGAGGAAGGAGAAAAAAGGTTTAGTCATTGTATTTACTGGCAATGGCAAAGGCAAAACCACTGCAGCTCTTGGACTAGCGCTTAGAACTCTAGGCCATCATCAAAAAGTTGCTATTATTCAATTTATAAAAGGATCTTGGACAACAGGAGAAGAAAAAGCATTTAAAATGTTTGGAGAAAATATTTCTTGGCATTCTTTAGGTGAGGGTTTTACTTGGGAGACTCAAGATAGGATAAGAGATGAAAAACTTGTGAGAGAGGCTTGGGATTTAGCGATAGAGTATCTTAAAGATGAAACTTATAAATTAATTATTCTTGATGAAATTAATATAGCTTTAAAATTAGAATATATTTCATCGAAGGAAATTATAAGTTCAATCATTAAATATAAAAATAAAAATAATCATATTGTATTGACCGGGAGGGGTGCTACAAAATCTATAGTTGATTTTGCTGATTTAGTAAGCGAAATAAGAGTTGTTAAACATCCATTTAAAGAACAAGGAATTAAAGCCCAAGAATGTATTGAATATTGAATTTAAAAAATTGAATTTTTAAATTCCTAAATTTCTGAAAGATTGTTCTAATTTAACTTAATTTTTAATTGATTTGAAGTTGCAAATGTATAAAGAAGTGAGAAATAATGCACTTACTATTAGAAAATCTGCATATTGCTTGCTACTGTCTAAAAAGTATGATTAGGAAATGACTTACAAAAGAGTTCTTTTAAAACTTAGTGGCGAGGCCCTCATGGGAGATAAACCCTATGGAATTGATCCTGCAATTGTTCAATCAATTGCAGAAGATGTTTCCAAAGTAGTTGCTAATAAAGTTCAATTAGCAATAGTTGTTGGAGGCGGAAATATTTTCAGAGGTCTCAAAGGATCAGCAGATGGGATGGACCGTGCAACAGCAGACTACGTAGGTATGTTAGCGACTGTAATGAACGCAATATCACTTCAAGATGGTCTTGAAAGAGCAGGAGTTGAGACAAGAGTTCAAACCGCTATTGAAATGCAAGAGATTGCAGAACCTTACATAAGGAGGAGAGCTATTAGACATCTTGAGAAAGGAAGAGTTGTTGTATTTGGTGGGGGATGTGGTAACCCTTTTTTCACTACAGATACAACTGCTGCACTAAGAGCGGCAGAAATAAATGCAGAGGCAGTTATGAAAGCAACTAAAGTTGATGGTGTTTATGATCGTGATCCAATCGAATTTATCGATGCTAAAAAATATACTAGCCTAAGTTATCAACAAGTTTTGAGTGATGAGATAGCAGTAATGGATAGCACAGCTATTGCACTTTGCAAAGACAATAATATTCCAATTGTAGTTTTTGATATTTTTAAAAAAGGAAACATTTCTAGGGCAGTTGCCGGTGAGTCTATAGGATCATTAATAAGCTAAATATTTTAAATTAAACTTATGAACGAAAAAGAGATCGAATCAAATATGAATAAAAGTATTGAGTCTTTACAAAGAAACTTCAATACTATTAGAACTGGAAGGGCTAATGCGTCACTCTTAGATAGAGTGAATGTCGAATATTATGGAGTTGATACCCCAATAAAATCTCTAGCCACTATCTCTACCATTGATTCTCAAACTATTTCAATACAACCTTTTGATTTATCATGCTTACAAGCTATTGAAAAGTCAATTTCAATGAGCGATTTAGGGATAACTCCCAATAATGACGGAAAAGTTATAAGGATTAATATACCACCATTAACAGAGGAAAGAAGAAAGGATTTTTGTAAACTTGCCTCAAAATATGGAGAAGAAGCAAAGGTTGCTTTAAGGAATATTCGAAGAGATGCAATTGATAGAGAAAAAAAGGATGAGAAAGATGGCTTAATTTCTCTAGATGAATCAAGAGATAATCAGCAAGATATTCAGAAAATCACTGATAAATTTATTTCTTTAATAGATGCAAAATTAGATGAGAAAGAAAAAGAAATTTTAAAGGTTTGAAATCTTTTGATGTAGCTATTATTGGAGGTGGTTTATCAGGATCATCAACAGCCCTCAATTTATCAAAGAAAGGATATTCAGTAGTTATTTTTGAAAAAGAAGCACGAAGAACTTTAATTCCTTGCGCAGGAGGGATGGCTTCTTCAATGCAAAAATTATTACCTTTAGATATAAGTCAGGCAATAGAGAACGAAGTAAAAAAAGTAAATTTCACGTGGAAGTTTTCAGATAAAGTTATTGCTAACCTTTCTGGGGATTCACCATTTTGGATTATTAAGAGAGAAAAATTAGATGAATTATTGCAAAAAAAAGCTATTAGTTATGGAGCAGAAATTATTAAACCAATTAATGTTGAAGGATTAAAAAATGAAAATGATTTATGGCATATTATTTGTAGTAATAAAGATATTTATAAATCAAAATTTCTTGTTATTGCTGATGGCTCAGAATCAGAATGGACAAATCAGCTTAAATTAGGGCCTTTAAATCCTAAATTTGCTACTACTGTTGGCATGAGGTTAGAAGGATTGGGTAATATTGAAAAAAGATCTGTCAGATTTGATTTTGGTTCAGTTAAATATGGTTTTACCTGGGCGTTCCCACAAAAAAAATGCACCAATATAGGAATTGGAACTTTTATTGGTAACTTCAATATAATTAATCCTAATTTAATTAATAATGTAGTCAACGATTTTGGATTCACGGATAAAAAATTTAAACCTATTTATAAAAGACTGAGAATTTGGAATGGTCTAAATAATATTCATAATGAAACTGTGCTTGCAGTTGGAGATGCTGCTTCTTTGAGTGATCCATTTTTAGCTGAGGGCATTAGGCCCTCTTTGTTAAGTAGTTTTTATGCCGCAGAATGTATTCATAACTGTTTATCAAAAAAAACTTATGACCTTAGCGATTATTCAAAAATCATGAGATTTAAATGGGGGGAATCAATGGTATGGGGGAAAAGGATTGCGAAAGTTTTTTATAGATTCCCAAAAACTGGATATAAATTAGGAGTAAAAAGAAAGACAGCACCTCAAAGAATAGCTCAAATTTTATCAGGAGAAATGAGTTATTCAGATATTGCAAAAAGAGTTATTAGAAGACTCATACTTCGCTAAGTTAAATTAGCCTAAAATGTTATCAAATTTTCATTATAAGTTTCTGAAAATCTTTTAAGAAGTAATTCCTCTAGTTGCTCTATAGCTTCTGAGAAGCCTGTAATGCCTTCACTTAATTTTTCACTAGCCATTTGATCTTCCAACATATTAAGCCTAAATTCCTTTTCTTCAAATTTATATTCAACGTCATTTTTAGATATAAAACTGCTATCTAATTTCTTAGGCAAAGTAGTAAAATCATTATCGAGTTCATCGAGAAATTTCGGAGCAATAGTTAGAAGATCACAGCCTGCTAATTCTTTTATTTCCTCTGTATTTCTAAAACTAGCTCCCATTACTTCTGTAGAGATTCCCTGCTTTTTAAAGTAATTATAAATTTTAGTAACGGAAATAACACCTGGATCTTCAGGGCCTGAGAAAACTTGCTTACCCGTTTTTACCTTATACCAATCTAATATTCGTCCGACAAAGGGGGATATTAATGTCACTCTCGCTTCAGCACAAGCCACTGCTTGGCAGAAATTAAATAATAATGTCAAATTACAGTGAATACCTTCCTGCTCTAAAATTTCTGCAGCTTTTATACCTTCCCAAGTTGAAGCTATTTTGATTAAAACTCTATTCTTATCGATTCCATAATTTTGGTAATAATTTATTAATTTTCTTGCTTTTTCAACAGTCGCTTGAGTATCAAAACTTAGTCTAGCATCTACTTCTGTAGAAACTCTGCCTGATATTAAAGAGAGAATTTCTTTCCCAAATAGAACGGATACTTGATCTATTGCTTCTTTAACGAGTTCATCCTTTTTAAAATTATCTTCAAACTTATTTTTAGAATTCTCCAAAGCTTGATCTATTAATTTTAAGTAATTAGGATTTTTTGCAGCCGATAAAATCAGAGAAGGGTTCGTTGTCGCATCTCTTGGCTTAAACTTTTTAATAGCATCTAAATCACCTGTATCTGCTACTACTACAGTCATTGAAGAAAGTTGTTCTAGAGTTGATTTCATCGTCATTTAAACTTATATACATTTAAGGTAGCCATTTATTAATTTGAAATCATCAATAAATTCACTTTTTAACTTAATAAAAAGCAATTTTTTAGAGTTTTTTAACAATCTCAGCATTTTCTAGTGATGAAGGTGGTATTTTTTCTAAGACAATTAAACTTTCAATGATTTCTTTAGCCGCAGGGACAGCCACTGTTGATCCGTAGGCAAAAGGTTTCGATGGTTCGTCTACTATTACAAGTACCAAATATTTTGGATTTTCTATTGGTAGAGTAGCTATAAAACTACAAGCCTTCTCAGTTGTATAAATTCCATTAATAGCTTTTTGTGAGGTTCCCGTTTTGCCTCCAATCCTATAACCATCTATCTTAGCTCCAATACCGCTACCTTCATTGACAACTGTTTCCATCCACTCAAGAATAATTTGCGATGCCTTTAAGGTAAATAATCTTTTCCTAAAATCCCTTGAAATTTGATTTTTGAAATCATAAGTAACATGCGGTGTTACTTCATATCCTCCGTTTGCTAATGAAGCATGTAATTGAGCAAGCTTTAAAGGGGATATAGAAAATCCCTTACCAAAGGAAGCAACTGCTTGCTCAATCGGTTGGTTAATAAAAATATCTCTTTGTTTCAAATACCCCGGAGTAGATTCAATCAAATCTGTAGTTATTTTTTTATTAATCCCAAGATTATTTAACCTTTCCCAATAAATTGATGCCGAAAGTTTTTGCATGATTTTTACCATCGCTACATTACTTGAGACTTGAAGAACTTTTGGATAACTAATATATCCATTACCTTTTTTATCCCAATTTGACAATGTCCAACCGCCGACATTTATTTTCCCATTATCTTGAACGTATCCATCCTCTTTTATAATATTTTCCTCTAATGCAAGTGCAAGATTAATAGGTTTGAAAGTTGAACCTGGTTCAAATAAGTCCTGAGAGTACCAACCTTTGAACAAACTTTGATCATATTCCCAAAATTTATTAGGGTCAAAAGAAGGGAATGAAGCAAGAGATAATATTTCTCCGTTTTGGACATTCATTACTAAAGCCATTCCTTTTTTTGCCTTCCATTTTTTTACCTGCTTTGAAAGAACATTCATAGAGACTTTTTGAAGTCTTGAGTCCAAAGTAAGAACTATTTTTTTATCATCACTAATAAAATCATTTGGCCCTGAGATATCGGGAAGTGGCGTACCGTCTGCTCCTTGTTTTAGAAAATTGCTTTTTTGTAAAATTTTAATTTGATTATCTAGATGTAACTCTAATCCTGAGGAACCATTTTTATCATCATTTACAAAACCTACAATATTTGAGAATAAATTAGACTGTGGATAAAATCTTTTTGAGTGTCTTTCTAAGTCCAAACCACTAATATAAAGACCTTTTATTTTACGAGCTTGTTCCTCTGTTAATTCATCAAATAATTTAACTCCAATACTTTTATTTTTAAATTTATAAAGTAGATCTTTGTCGTCCATGTCTAAGATTGGAGAAATTTTACTTACTACCTCTTTAATACTCCTTTTCATTTTTGAATGATCTCCAGGGAAATTAAAGTATTTTGGATGAGCCCACAGTTTATAGAGTGTTTTATCATAAGCTATCAATCTATTATTTCTATCCACTATCGGTCTTCTTTTCTTTTGAGAACTTATCTTACTTAATTGAATATTTCTTGCTTTTAACTTTAAGGATGCAGAGCTAAATAATTGTAAATTAATTATCCTACCTAATAAAGCAACTATAATAAAAAGTGAAATAAAATAAACAGACTTTATATTCTTAGGATTAAGAGGCTTTAAACTAACAATCTTTTTTAATCTTTTCTTCATAAATTCCCTCTTTGAAATCTTCCATCTCGAATCCCTCTCTTAAGATTCAAAAAGTTTTGCAAAATTTTATTTATTTTTTTTGGTTTAATGTTATTAGATATATATAGTAAATCTTTAGATGTAGTTTTTTTAAAATTATCAATTTTATAAATTTCGCTAATATAGGACTCTTCCGTTGTCGAAATATAGTCAACTAAATTATTATTAATAGAACGCAATTCTGTCATTATTGAGTAATAATCTGTCCATTTCCTTTGCCCATTTAAAGATAAAAAAGAAAGAATAAATAGTAATACCAGAACTGAAAAATTCAATCCATTAATGATTTTATGAAAAATAAAGATTTTTGATTCTCTTGTTATTGGAAAATTATTTATTTCCGGATAGGAGAATTTTGAATATTTTGTAATGGATTCATTATCATTTTCTAAATTCATTTAATTGATTATCAATAAATTTTCTATTCTTTAGTTAAATAAACACCTTTTAAATTAGTTTGCAAGTAAATGATTTTTTATTACTAAGTTCTTAATAAAAACAAGTTGAAAAAAGTTAGTCCATTCCATAAAGAATGCATCACTATAGAAGAAGCTAAGCTTCCTGATAATAATCTAGTAACTCCAAGTCCTACCCCAAGCACAAATAGTGGAGGAAATTCACTCAAACTTAAATGTGCTAAAGCAAAAATAAAAGAAGAAGAAACAATACCTATAATAATTCCAAATTCTCTGGAAAAAACTGGTAATAAAACTCCTCTGAATACAATCTCTTCAAAAAATGGAGCAAGTATTGTAGTAGTTATGAGTAATAATAAAAATGCGAAAAAGTTATTATTATTCAACACTATTTCGAGGAGTGGGTTACTACCAGCTTGATTTATTTTAAAAAGGTTCATAGCCAAAGACGTCAATAAAACGAAAGGAATTATCATCAACCATCCATTCAAACCCTGAATGATAGTTTTCATAATTGGCTGAAAATTAAATTGAAGATAGTCATCACTTAATTTAAATTCTTTTTTAATTGTTTTAATTTGATAAAATATTATTAATAAAGGAGGTATGGACATAAATAAATAACCAAAAAATATTTTCAAGGATTGACTAATTTCAGTAGAAAAATTCTTTGAAAATAATTCAACTAAAGTTATAGAAATCAAAGGGGAAAAAACCTCTCCTAAAACTACAAAGCCTCCTGCCACTAAAAGAACCATATCCAACAAGTTTAATTCTAAAGACTGATAATCTTTCCAATTTATTTTCTTAAAAATTATAGTTTTTAAAATGCCATTAAAGGCTAATATTGTTCCAATGATAATTGTTGATAATGGAAGTAACTTAATAATTAATAACTTTATATACATCCTTTTTGCAACATTTAATCTTGAGAATTTAGCATCATCAAAATCAAATTTCTTTTGCAACTGATAATACAAGTATTGATCCTTCTTAAAATTATTTAAAGATTGAAGGCTGGGTTTAAATGTAGTATCGAAATAATATTTTCTTAGATTTTCAGCAATCTCAATATATTCCTTAGTAGTAAATTGTAGGAAATAATCATCTATCAAATCATCATTTTCACTTTTTAAAGTTAACCAAATCAATTTATTTCTCTCACTTAATTCATTAAATTCAAAATTAGAGAGAGTCTCTTTCATTAACATTAAAGGATCATCAGTTATCAAGTATTTTTTAATATTCTCAGGGACAGCAGGTTCTGCTAGATAAGCTATCTCAGATTCCTTTAAACTTATATCAAAAGAGACAGATGGCCTATTTAAACTATCTTTAAGACCTTGTTGCCATACAAAAAATGTTATGACTAAAGAAATTAATGCGAGTAAGATCTTTGACTTAGGATTATTTTTGTTCATAAGAATAATAATAATTTATTAGTGGTTATATTTATTTCCAAAAATTAAAAATACTTATTTAAGTCATCTCATGAGATGATTATATAAGTTTTTTTAAAATGGTAAATGGCTCTTCGATTGGTTTTCGTAAGACATGGTCTAAGCAGTTTTAATAAAAAAGGGATCGTTCAAGGGAGAACAGATGATTCTTATTTGACCGAAGAAGGTTATTCTCAGGCAAAACTTACTGGCAAGGTATTAGATGATATTAACTTTGATGCTATTTATTCCTCACCATTAACTAGAGCTTCAGAGACAGCCAAAACGATAGAAAAATCACTAAATAAAAATTATGATATAAATTTCGATGAAAATTTATTGGAAGTGAATCTTGAAAAATGGTCTGGATTAACAATTGAAGAAATCAAAAATAGATATCCTGATGATTATCTAAATTGGAAAAATGATCCAGAAAATCTAACTCTAAAAAATAAAGATAATAAGAATTATCAACCGATTAAAGATTTATATGTTCAAGCAAAAAGATTTACTGATGATATTTTTTTAAATTTTAAAAATAAAGAAGAAAATAGTATTTTAATTATTGCTCATAATGCAATATTAAGATGCTTGATTTTATCGCTAATTAATAAACCAAAGAGAGGATTTAGAAGGATACAGTTAGACAATGCTTCAATATCAGTTATTAATATTAATTGGGATAATGATTTAGTTAAGGCACAAATTGAATGTATTAATCAAACATCACATCTTGGTAAAAATATCCCCTCAAATATAGGCAATTCTAGAATTATTCTTGTAAGGCATGGAGAGACTGATTGGAATATGGAAGGAAGATTTCAAGGACAAATTGATATTCCATTAAATGAGAACGGTAAGATACAAGCTAAACAGGCATCAGAATATTTAAAAGTAATTAAGTTTAATAAAGCATATTCCAGTTCAATGAAAAGACCTTTTGAAACAGCAAAAATAATTTTAAATAAGGCAGATTTAAAGATTAATAAAATTGCTGATCTCAGTGAGATAAGTCACGGACTCTGGGAGGGTAAATTAGAAAATGAGATTAGAGAAAAATGGCCAAAATTACTAAATGATTGGCATCAGAGACCTGAAAAAGTGATTATGCCAGAGGGAGAATCAATAAGGGATGTTGCTAAAAGAGCTATTTCATCTTGGGAAAATATTTGTTCCAAACAAGAAGATGGGGACATAACTTTACTTGTAGCACATGATGCAGTTAATAAGACACTAATTTGTCATATTTTAGGCTTGGATTGTTCAAATATATGGATGATTAAACAAGGCAATGGAGGTATCACAGTAATAGATATCTTCAAAAATACTGAAAAGGATAATATTATTTCTTCATTAAATATAACTTCTCATCTTGGGGGTGTTTTAGATCCAACAGCAAAAGGAGCTCTTTAGTTGAAGCATGAATGATTTTTCGAAGAGAAAAAATAGAACTTTATTCAGAAGAATTTGGATTTTTAATAAGTCCGAAACTATTAATTGGCCAGAATCTGAAATATGCTTTTCCTATTATTTCTCTTTTGGGGAGAAATTTAATCCCTGGCCAATACCTTCCATCCCAGCTATTTGAACGATTATCTCCTAACACAAGGAAGTGATTTTCAGGAACAAGTAACTTATTAAAAGAACCACAATTAACAAATACAGATTTTTTACATTTATTTACTACATAAGGCTCAACAAGCTTTTTATTATTTATTATTACTTCTCCAGACTCATTAACACTAACAATTTCTCCTGGTAAAGCTACGACTCTTTTAATATAGGCGTCACAAGCTCTATCTCTGAATCCTGGAATTATAGACATGGGGGGAAAGCCCGTCAAAAAGCAGTATGCTTTTGAAGGTAATGATTTGGTTCTTAATTTAATTAACTCTTCATTGAAAGAAAATGGCGAATTAAAGACTACTATTTCTCCTCTATTAGGAACTCTATTTTTCAAAGAATACTTTTCTATTATTAATCTGTCATTAATCTGCAGTTCGGGCAACATGGAGCCTGAAGGTATATATCGGGGTTCAGCGATAAAAGATCTACATGAAGACAAAATGCAGGCTAAAAAGATTATGGGAAACCATTCTATAAAAAATTCCTTTTTTGTTATTTTCATAAGAATTTATATTAAATTAATTAAATTTTTTGATTTTGATTATTCATGTTTACTTCTAAAAGATTTATTAGTTAATTAAAGACAAAGAAAATTCCTAAGAGTATTAAGCTATTTATATTATAGCTTTAAAAATCTTTAAGTTTTATTCTTAACTTATTAAATTAATTTGATCATTATCAGACATTAAACGATTGTCTTTGTTTTTTTTAGAACTTTAAAAGTTTTCTTCTTATTAATGGAGCATTTCTTCAATAATTCATCGACTGCATCATAATCCCGCCAGCCTTCGATTTTCACCGTACGACCCTCTAATCCTTTACTAGTTCTGAAAAACTCTGCAACATCCTCTAACTGATTAGGTGCAATCTGTTTTATACTTATAATCTTTTTTTGCCTTGGATTCGCTAAAGGGACACAAAGTAATTTGCCATCATATTCACCACAATCAAACATATCAAGAACACCAATTGGTCTTGCTTTGATTAAACATCCTGCAAATGTTGGTTCATCCATTATTATCATCGCATCAAGAGGGGCCCCATCATCGGCGAGAGTATTTGGAATAAAGCCATAATCAAAAGGATATCTTACGGAAGAATGAAGGACTCTATCGAGTGCCATAATCCCTGCTTCAGCACAATACTCATATTTATTTCTGCTTCCAGCAGGTATCTCAACAACTAAATTAACAATGCCCTGCATTGGTGATGGAGGAATTGAACTAATATCCATCTTTCTGAACCCTTTGGTTAGATATTACTCCATAATTTTGGAGCAAAGGTCTTTCAAGGAATACACTAATTGTAGGCAGAATAATTGTCATTACAGCCAGAATAAGACCCAAAATTGATATAGATTTACCCTTAATACTTAAGGGATCATCATCATCTTTACCTACCTCTTCTCTATTAGAGATAGATAAAGAATCTTCAGTTGAGTTACTCCTGACAATCTTCTTTGGATTTAGATCCATTAAGAGTATTTTCTTGATAAATGTTAAGTGATAAAAACTTAACAATAATATTTTACATTTAAGATGTCATAAATCAAAGGATTATTTTTTATAGTTAATTTTAAGGTCAATTTTTTTCTAGGATTTTTCTTATATTTTTTAATTCTGCTAAGATTTCAACCAATAAATTTTGCGAAGCTGAAGAAGGAGAATTAAATATTTCAACCGTGACTTCTTTTATTCTTAATATATCTTTTGCAAATCTTGCAATTTCATTAGGATGAAAACGTAATGGCTCTTTTTGATCACTTCTATATTCAGGATTTAATTTTCTAGGATTAAAATTTGGATTCAAATTACGTAAATCAGTATTAGTGTACCTATAAACAGATGCTCTTGATCTATTAAGAAATTTTTGAACTTCATCAATTCCTACCAATTCTTCAGAGCTAGAAATATTAGAATCTGTGTTTTCCATTGTTATTTCATCATTTATTAACTTTAGATTAAACCTGAAAGTGAAGTAAATAAGGTTAATTCAAAAGGAAACCTAGCAGAAAGATAAAAGCAATACTACTTGCGTTCAGGGACTCAAGACACTTTAAATTTTTTTACACCTTAGATTGATAAAATTAATATAAATTCATGATAATTTAATGCGCGTCTCCTCATTCCCACTGGCGACGCTTCGTGATTCCCCGGCTGATGCAGAAATAATTTCTCATCAATTACTTTTAAAAGGAGGGTTTGTCCGAAGAATCAGTGGCGGTATCTATGCTTACATGCCTCTATTACAGAGAGTTATAGAAAAAATTTCATCCATAATAGATAAAGAACTATCAAAACAAGGTTGCAATAAATTACTTTTACCTCAATTACATCCAGCTGGATTATGGAGACAATCTGAGAGATGGGAAGGTTATACGGCAGGAGAGGGTATTATGTTCAGTTTGATAGATAGACAGCAGAGAGAATTTGGTTTAGCCCCAACGCATGAAGAAGTTATGACAAAGATAGCTTCTGAAATAATAAATTCTTATAAACAATTACCCATTTGCTTTTATCAGATACAAACAAAATTCAGAGATGAAATAAGACCTAGATTTGGACTTATGCGAAGTAGAGAATTCATTATGAAAGATGCATATTCTTTTCATTCTTCCAAAGATGATTTAAAAAATTTTTATGAAGGGATGGAAGCAACATACAAAAAAATATTTAAAAACTGCGGAGTTGAAATTGTGGGAGTTGATGCTGATAGTGGGGCAATAGGAGGGGCAGCATCAAAAGAATTTATGATTACTGCTGAATCTGGAGAAGATACAATACTTTTTACCAAAAGTGGATCATACGCTGCCAATGTAGAAAAAGCGGTCTCGATACCAGTCAAGGGCAAAGACCTTAAAGAGATGGATCAATTATTAATTAATACGCCTAATCAAAAATCTATAAATGAAATTTGTAAAAATAATGATATTGATCCTTCTCAAGTTGTCAAGGTTTTAATTTATTTGGGAAAATTTGATAACAAAATTGAATTGCCTCTTCTCGTATGCATTAGAGGGGATCAGTCAATTAATGAAGTAAAACTATACAATCTTATAAATCAAAAGTTTAAATCAAATTTATTAAATCTCTCTATCATTGATAAAGGATCAAATGATATTAAAAATTTAAATGATGTCCCATTTGGCTTTATTGGCCCAGATTTAGATAATAATAAAATTAATATTGACTCTAATTGGGAGAAAGAATGGATAAGAGTTATCGATCCTTCTGCATACAATCTTTCGAAGTTTGTAAGTGGAGCAAATAAAATTGATTACCATCGTATTTTTGATTCATGGGACTCAATATCAAAAGACTTTATAAAAGCTGATATAAGAAATGCAAAGGAAGGTGATTACTTATCAACTCGGACGAATGAAAAATTAATTGAAAAAAAAGGCATTGAGATTGGACATATTTTTCAATTAGGTCAAAAATATTCAGAAAAATTAAATGCTAAGTTTTCTAATAAATCAGGAGATTTAGAAAATATTTGGATGGGTTGTTATGGTATTGGGGTGACCAGACTGGCACAGGCTGCAATAGAGCAGAATCATGATACTAATGGAATAATATGGCCTATTCAGATTGCTCCATTTGAAGTAGTCCTAATACCAACTAATATTAAAGATCAAAATCAAAAAAATCTTTCAGAAGAAATTTATAATAATTTTCTAAAACATAATATTGATATATTTTTTGATGATAGAGACGAAAGGGCGGGAGTTAAATTTAAAGATGCTGATTTAATTGGTATCCCTTTCAGAATAATTGTTGGGAGAGATTCTATTAATGGTGAAGTTGAATTAATTTCTCGATCCAATAAAACTTCTTTAAAAGTTAATATAGAGAAAATTTTAGAAAAATTTCTCTCTGAATCAAAACTAATGTACAATTAAAAAATATCTAGATACAAATTTCTGCTGGAGAAAATCATGCTTACAAAAAAATTGAATTTTGTAATTATTAAATATCTTCGAAGAGCTTTCACCTTTATCCTTGCTCTATTTACTACTTTTATTTTTATAGGTTCTCCATCTTATGCTGCTAAAACATCAATGACTGGTGACTATACAAAAGATACAATCACAGTTGCAAAGATATTAAAAGAAGCTGTTGCCACCCCAAAAGATGCTCCAAATAAAGATGAAGTAAGAGATGATTCTCTTGCTATTATCACGGACTATATTTCAAGATATAGGAATAGAGGGATGGTTAATAAAACCCAATCCTTCACTACCATGCAGACAGCTTTAAATGCTATGGCTGGACACTATAAAAATTTTGCTAGCAGACCTTTACCAGAGAATCTAAAAGAGAGATTAAATAAAGAATTGTCCCTTGCAGAAAAAATGGCATTGAGAGAAAGTTAATACAAATCATTTAGATTTTTCAATCTATTCATGTTTTTTGAATATATTAAATATTCGAGTTAAAAAATTGTTCTTTTAAAATTGGCTAATGTTGTTGTAATCGGCGCACAATGGGGCGACGAAGGTAAAGGAAAAATAACCGATTTGCTTAGTCGTTCGGCAGATGTAGTCGTTCGATATCAAGGAGGTGTTAATGCTGGTCATACAATAGTTGTAGATAATAAAGTCTTAAAATTACATCTAATTCCATCTGGAATTTTATATGGAAATACCACTTGTCTTATTGGTTCTGGAACAGTAGTAGATCCAAAGATACTTTTAAATGAAATTGATATGTTAAGAGATAATGGCATTGATATTTCGGGATTGAAATTATCATCAACATCTCATGTCACAATGCCTTATCATCGTTTACTTGATGAAGCGATGGAAACAGAGAGAGGCACACTAAAGATAGGAACAACTGGGCGAGGTATAGGTCCAACTTATGCAGATAAATCTCAAAGGAATGGAGTAAGAGTAAGAGACTTACTTGACGAAGAGAGACTTAAAAATGTACTTGAAATTCCTCTAAAAGAAAAAAATGGTTTACTCGAGAAAATTTATAATCTAAAGCCTTTAAATGAAGAAAAAATTATTGATGAATATCTAGAATATGGCAAAAGGTTATCACAACATGTTGTGGATTGCACAAGGACCATACACTCAGCCGCAAAAAACAAAAAAAATATTTTATTCGAGGGCGCCCAAGGAACCTTACTAGATTTAGATCATGGTACTTATCCTTACGTAACATCTTCAAATCCAATTTCAGGAGGGGCATGTATAGGTGCAGGTGTGGGACCAACTCTTATTGATAGAGTTATTGGTGTTGCCAAAGCCTACACAACAAGAGTCGGGGAGGGTCCTTTCCCTACAGAATTACAAGGGAGCATCAATGATCAACTATGCGATAGAGGCGGCGAATTTGGAACAACAACAGGCAGGAGGAGAAGATGCGGATGGTTTGATGGAATTATTGGTAAATATGCTGTATCTGTTAATGGACTTGACTGCTTAGCAGTAACAAAATTAGATGTTTTAGATGAATTAGATGAGATACAAGTTTGTGTTGCATATGAACTAGACGGTGAGAGAATTGATTACTTCCCAACCAATTCAGATGATTTAAAAAAATGCAAGCCGATATTTAAGAAACTTCAAGGATGGCAGTGTTCTACTGCTGATTGCAGAAAACTTTCTGATTTACCAGAGGGTGCAATGAATTATCTTAGATTTCTTGCAGAATTAATGGAGGTTCCAATAGCCATAGTTTCATTAGGAGCCAATAGAGATCAAACTATAGTTATTGAAGATCCCATTCACGGGCCCAAAAGAGCCCTTCTAAGATAAGTATTATTTTTAAAAATCATGCAAAATATTGCCACTCCAAATCTTCTGAATAAAGATATTGATCTTATTGGATTAGGTAATGCAATCGTAGACATTATTGTTAATGTAGATGATGAATTTTTAGATAAGAATAATCTTGAAAAAGGCTCTATGAATCTTATTGATCTTAATCAATCAGATGAATTGTTAAAAGATTGCAAGATAATTAAACAGGTCGCTGGTGGATCAACTGCAAATACAGTTTATGCATTAGCAACTCTTGGGAACAAGGTAGAATTTATTGGAAGAGTAAAAAATGATAATTTTGGAAAAAATTTTTCAGAAAGTATAAAAAAAAGCGGTGCTATTTTTAAATCTAAATTAGTAAAAAGTGAAAAATCAAGTGCTCACTCAGTTATTTTTATTACTCCAGATGCACAAAGGACAATGTGTACATATTTAGGAGCATCAATAGAATTTGAAACGAGCGACCTAGATAATAGTTCTATCAATAAAAGCAAATATTTATATCTAGAAGGATACCTTTGGGATAGTGACTTAGCTAAGAAAGCTTTTATAAATGCCTCAGAAATCGCAAAAAACTCAAATACAAAAATAGTACTTTCTTTGTCTGATTCATTTTGCGTTGATAGACATAGAGATAGTTTTATAGAATTAATTAAAGAATATGTAAATATTTTGTTTTGTAATGAATCAGAATTGAAAAGCCTATTTAAAGAGATTTCTTTTGAAGATTGTAGAAAATATATTTCTTCAATTTGCGATCTAAGCATTGTAACTATGGGTAGCAATGGGTCATATATAATCAATCAAGAAAAAACAGAGAAAATAAATTCAGTTGTAAGTGGTAAAGTTATTGATACAACTGGAGCTGGAGATATTTATGCAGGAGGATTTATGCATGGCTTGATAAACAATTATCCTTTGAAAGTGTGTGGTGATTTTGGATCTATTTGTGCTGGTCATATAATCACACAACTTGGCTCACGTCCTAATATTGATCTAAAAAGCCTACTAAAGTACTAATTTAGTTCACGTTGCATTTAATCCAATTGAAATAATTTAACTCCGTTTCATATTCCTTAAGCATAATTTGGGGAACTTCATTTGATAGTTTACTTTTAAGTATGTTTATCAATATTGCTCGGTTTTGGATAATACTTTTTATCGTTATTTCTATTTCATTAGAAGTCTCAATTTTTCCATCCCAATAATAGGTAGATGATATTTCTTTTAGAGAAATACAAGCTGCAAGTTTTTTTTCTATTAAAAATTTTGATATTTTTTCTGCATTACTTTTGTTTGGTTCGGTTGCGATAATAGTTAATATCTTATTCATTTTCTTATTTGTTTAATTTAGTAATCTCTCTAACTAAAAGATCGTATTGTGAAAAGACAAACGTATTTAAATAAGTTTTAGGCCTTTTAAGTAAAAATAATTTTATATTGGTCTTTAAGCTTACTTTCTCCCATATCTTTTGAGAATAACCGCCAGAATCTCTACACAAAACATAATCAATATTCCAGTATTTACATAGATAGATCTCTAATATATTATCTTGATTCTTTGTTGGATTTAAAATTGCAATATTTGAATCTTTAATTCCAGAAGAAAATGCTTTTGCAATACTATCTGGTGTAGAAATTATTCTTGTAAATAAATTTGCTCCTAAATCAAGATAGTATTGTGCAGTACTTTCTAAGTATTTTGAACCAATTGCTAACAATAGATTTTTATTTCTTAACTGAGATGAATTAATTCCTTTTAAGTCAGAAATATATTCAAATTTACTATTATATGAATCTTTTAAATAATTTCTTTCAAATCTAAAAATAGTTTTTGATAATTGAAGACATGCTTGATAAAGTTTTTCTGAAACTCTTGTTGCAAATGGATGCGTAGCATCAATAACACAATATATATTATTTAATATTATGAAATCTTTAAATTCTTCTACATCACTTAATCTCCCTGTAATGATGTGTAACTTTGGATTACTAGAGTAAACAGTACTTGCCTTATAGCTAACAACACTTACAAATACTGAATATTTTAACTTTAAAAGTCTTTCAGCAAGTGGTGGTCCATCAGAAGTCCCTGATAGGATCCAAACATTTTCGTGGCATTTTTTGTGATTCTGCATCAATATATCCTTAAATAAAAAAGAAAAAATGAATCATTTTTTAATCCAATCAGTAATTAAAAGCAATCCGCTAATGCGATATACCAAAGATAATCAAACTCCTATTGCAGAAATGATTGTTTCTTTTAAAGGTTTAAGAAATGACGATCCATCCTCAGAATTAAAAGTTTTAGGATGGGGCACAATTGCACAAGAGATGACTGAGAATTTAAAAGAGGGTCAAAAGGTTGTGCTAGAGGGTCGACTAAGAATGAATTCGGTCACAAGAAAAGATGGAACTAAAGAGAAACAAGCAGAACTTACTGCTTCAAGAATCCATCTTATTACTTCAGTTGACAAACAAACAAATATTAACTCTGAGAAGCCGTCTCAGGAACCTATAAATAAAAATAATTTTGATAAAAATAAAGATAATTCAAACTGGAATAGTGCTCCTCTGGTTCCTGAAGTTGATGAAATTCCCTTTTAGTTTTCAAATCCATTCTCACTATTATATTCGTTAATGCGTAGAATGAGCTTACTTATCTCTCTCTCGAGAGTTGCAAGTTCGCTTCTTAATTTAGGCCACCTCCCTTTGTCTATATTTTTTAAGAGCCATTCTCTATCTTGGTCTAATTTTTTAATTAATTCTTTTTTATTTGCTGAATTTTGATCTTGCATAGTTTATTAAGAACGATTTAATTTTAAGATAGCTATGAAAAAATTCTTATCCCCAGGAAATTTAATTACAATAACAGGCGGAGTACTAGCATTTGTAGGAATAACTGCTTTTTTCTTAGAATCAGTTAATTTAAGTGTCCCTACTTTCTTTTATGGAGTGCCAATTTTTTTAATTGGTCTTGGCTTAAAAACATCAGAAATACCTCCAGTGAAATTAATAAATAAAGAGAGCTTTAAATCAGATAATTTTAAAAGGCCAAAAGAAATCACAGCTTTAGTAAAAGATGTCACAAGATTTCGTTATGGTTTAAAAGCACATTTAGAATCTTCCCTTGAGGTTTTGGGATTATGGGATGAAGATAATCCTTCCCAGTTACTAGAACTAGAAGAAATTAATAAAGAAAATAGAAATGGACTAAGGATGCATTTTGAGATTAATTCGGTCCCTATTGAGAAATGGATTAATAGACAAGAAAGATTAAATAGATTTTTTGCTAAAGGTCTTGAATCAGAATTTATTATCAACGATAATAAAAAAGAGTTCGACTTGATTCTTTTTTATTAATTTACATGAGTTTCATTCATCGAAATTTTTTATATAATTTAGTCTCGTAAAAAAATGAAAGATTCCATAAGAGTATCGATATTAAGCGAAGCGCTACCATATATTCAAAGTTTTTCAGGCAGAAAGATAGTAATTAAATATGGTGGTTCAATTATGGAGAAAGATAACCTTAAAAAAGCATTCTTTAGGGATGTTGCTTTACTAGCATGTGTAGGAGTAAGGCCAATTATTATTCATGGCGGTGGACCTGAAATTAATCATTGGTTAAAAAAATTAAATATCTCCCCCAAATTTGAAAACGGATTAAGAGTAACTGATTCAGAAACAATGGAAATTGTTGAAATGGTTTTAATGGGAAGAGTTAACAAACAAATAGTGAGCGGAATCAATAAAACAGGAGCATTATCTGTAGGTCTTTCGGGCTTGGATGGAAATTTAATTCAAACAAGACAATTAGGAAATGGTAGTCATGGCCTTGTTGGTGATATTACAAAAATAAATTCAGAAATCTTAAATCCTATAATTGAAAAAGGTTATATCCCTGTTATTTCAAGTATTGGTTCATCTATAGAGGGCGTTAAGCATAATATCAATGCAGACTTTGTTGCAGGAGAAATTGCTGCTGCAACAAACGCTGAAAAACTGATCTTGCTTACAGACACACCAGGAATTTTAATGGATTTAGATAAGCCTGAAAGCCTTTTAAAGGAGATAAAGTTAAAAGATATAAGAAAACTAATTGACAAAAAAGTTGTTTCTGATGGGATGAAACCAAAAACAGAATGCTGTATCAGAGCTTTAGCTCAAGGTATAAAAGCAGCACATATTATCGATGGAAGAATAGAGCATGCCTTACTTTTAGAAATTTTTACTAATGCAGGAATTGGAACGATGATAAATGCGTAAAAATGAAAGAGTATTCAGAAGCCCTTAAAGATGGAGAGTTTGCTCTTAATAACGGAGAATATTATCAATGTATTGAGATCATATATCCGCTTGTGGAGCAATTCTCTGTTTCTTCTAAGGAAGGGGTAAACTTAAGAATGTTGCTTATAACGGCTTATAGTGGTGTTAATAAGAAAGATGAAGCTTTAAAAATATGTAAACAACTTGTAAAATCAAGATCATCACTTATCAGAGAAAATGCTAAATCTTTGATTACGATTTTAAATGCCCCTGACCTAAAGACCCCTGAAAATTGGAACATAAAGTTCGAGAATGATATTAATGAAAAAAATAGAAATAGTGCCTCAAAATCTATCTCAAAGAAATTAAATAAGGAAGAAAAATTTATTAATATTTCTAATAAACCAACAGGGGAAACAAAATCTTTCAAGAAAGGCTTTGTAATCATTTCATTAATTATATTTGTTTTATTAATATCCCTCTTAAGTGGATGTGTGAGGGTGCAAAATAATCTTGATATTAGAGATATTAATTCTATTAATATCGATATGGAAATAGAAAGCAAATATCTAGGGAAAATACCTTGGCAAGTAAATTTCGAAAGGGAATTAAATGAAAATTTAAACCAAGCAATTATTAATTATGATGATGAGAAATTTCTTATAAAGGAGAGGGGACTTAGCTTAAATGAAACTGAGAAAAAGTTAAATAAAATTATAAAAATTGCGACTGAAACGACTCCCATGAAATTTAAAGATATAAGAATTGATCATTTTGAAAAAAATTATTTTTTAGTAAAAAAACATTTCTTTGCGATAATTTTAAATCTCACAGAACTTGATAAAATGGAGAACTTAGAATTATCAATAAATATCCTTAATAAATCTAATCCAATCATTTTAGAAAATTTAAAAAATATTAAAGTTTATAAAAATAACATTAATTGGGAATTAATTGCAGGCGAATCAAATCAGATTAAATTTATATATTGGGATTGGAATAAACTTTTTATTAGTGCAATCATTACTTTCACCTTAGTATTAGGCGCATATTTTATAAGAATAAATAGATATCAATTAGGTTCAAATTTACCAAGATTACCAAATTAATTAAATTTCAACTGGACTTGTATCTATGGTCAAATAGATATTCCTAGGGATTAGATCCAAAATATTAGGAGTATTCTCTAACGGAGTCACTGAATTAACTGGGCCATACATTAATATTTGCCATCTAAATTTCTTACCTATTTTTGAGATAAGACTCGGAGCAGGTCCGATTAAAAACCAATTTTTTTCTTTACAAGAAGGAATTAGATATTCTGCTAATTTATTTCCAGTAGCCTCTGTTAAATAATTATCTAGTCCAGAAATTTTTAAAAGTATCACTTTACAAAAAGGATATAAATTAGATTTTTCTCTTATTTTTGAATTTTCAATTAAAAAGCTCTCATAATCTCGATTCTTTAGATAATCAATTATTGGATGATTAGGTTGGTATGTTTGAAATATAACTTCACCTGATTTTTCTGCCCTTCCAGATCTTCCAGCTAATTGCAGAAATAATTGTAATGACTTTTCTTCTGAAGTGAGATCTGGTCGATGCATAAGCCCATCAGCGGCCAACACAACAGATAAAGTAACATTAGGGATGTCTATTCCCTTCGCTAACATTTGCGTTCCTACTAAAACATCAGCTTTTCCTTTTGAAAAATCAGTAAGAATTTTTCTATGACCATCTTTAACCGAAGTCGTATCTCTATCAAATCTTAATATCCTTAATTGAGGAAGTTCATAATTTATAACCTCTACGACTTTTTGAGTCCCAACTCCAAAAGGTTTGAAAGCATTAGAATTACATTGTGGACAAAAATTAATAAACTGTCTTTTTAAATTACACCAATGACAACTTAACCATTTAGTCCCTTTATTCCCCGAATGTACTGTAAGAGTGGTATCACAATTGGAACAGTTAACAACATATCCGCAATTCCTACAACTTAAAAATCCGCTATAACCACGCCTAGGAACCAATATAATTGCTTGCTCTTTTTTAGATCTCAATAAAGCCAAGCGCTCTAATAACTTATCACTTAGGATTTTTGTATTACCTTTTTTAAACTCCTCTCGCATATCAATGATATTAATTTCTGGCGTTTTCGTATCTGATATTCGTTCACGAATTCTTGTAATATAAATTTTTTTCTCATAATAAACTTTTTTCCAAACATTCATTGAAGGAGTGGCACTTCCATAAATTAATTTAATTTGATGTTTTTTTGCCCTATCAAGAGCTACATCTCTTGCGTCATAACAAGGCATTGGATTTTCTTGTTTATAAGAGTTATCATGCTCTTCATCTAAAATTATTAAACCTAGATTTTTAAAAGGTAAGAATACAGCTGATCTAGTTCCTATTACTACAAATGGTTTATCAAAAGAAATTAATTTATTCCAAACTAATTTTTTATATTTTTCAGAACAATTACTATGATATTCATATACGTCTATTCCCAATCTATGGCTGAACCTATCTACAAGTTGGGGTATTAGTCCTATCTCTGGAGCTAGAATTAAGCAACTTTTATTTTTTAATAATTCTATTTCAGAAATTCTCAAGTAAATTTCAGTTTTTCCTGAGCCTGTTTCGCCCCAAAGTAAAAGGGCTTCTCCAGGATTGATTTTTCTAATTTGTGATAGTGCGCTATTTTGTTGCTCTGTAAGAGTTGGGATTACAGGATTTACTCTATTTTGCTTAAAAAAAGAGGTGTCTAATTCATCCGATTTCTTGCGTTTTGTTTTATTAATAAATCCTTTCTTAAGCATTCTGTTAATCAGATCAGATTTAAAACCATATTTAATTAGTTCACTTTGCCAAAGACCTTTCTTATTAAAAAGATAATCAATTAGCAAAGATTGTTTTGGAGTTAATTCATCTTTCGAACGATCATCCATATTTGAAGCAGAAATCCAAATAAAATTTTTCTGATAATTAGAGTTTGTTTTGTATTTACTAATCCATCCAGAGGGAAAAGCGGTTTTAATCATTGTTGCACTACTTACCCTATAATTTTTTGCTAACTCATCTAGCCAAACTTTCCAATGAATATCGAAGACCCCCTTTTGCAAAACTTCTTCAATAAATAAATATTTAATATTCGATTTATTCTTATTTATTTTTTTACCCTCAGCATTTTGAGAGATAATATTTTTTTCTATAACCAGTCCAGCAGATAAATTACCTTTAAATGTAACTAAAACCATATCACCTATTTCTGCACCTAAATTATTGGCATCTAAATAATCAAAACAATTACTATATCTACCAAATTCAAGCAAAACGCCTAACTTTGATAAAGGTTGAAATTGATTATTAGTTGCGAGCTTCAAAACTTTTTCTTAGTATTGGATTGTTGAA
>CAYSSQ010000008.1:0-44789 GCA_964433825.1 uncultured Prochlorococcus sp.
AAAGGAGGAGAATAGACAAGAGTAATATTCAGAGAAATAGAAACAAATACAAACGAATCAGAGAGGACTTGAGCAGAAATTAAGCTTATAAAAAGATAGTAGTACTATCAAAATCGTTTCTTATATTAATAAAATATAGAAGTCAAATGATATATTTTTCACCTAGGGGAAATTAGAGGGATAAAAATCTAATGAGATATGTCAAACTTACTAAAAATCGAAAATATCAAAATACTTTAAAACTTTAAAATAAAAAATTATTAATAATTAGTTGATCGTCCTATAAATTTCATTTATTTTAAAATTATTTATAAATTAATGGATCGAAATAAGCTCGTTGCAATTATCACTAGATTACATTTTTGTAATGATTCAAAATTAGAATCTATTGATGATTGGCAAAAAAAGAAAGATTATCTTCTCAACTTAAATGATCATGATTTTGGAGAGGAATTAAATAAATTTGGCTTATTAGACAAAGAGGCCTCTTAGGTATTCAAGAATCTAAAGCAACCTCGATAGCAGCTATTAGATTTTCTTCTAGTGGATTAACACTAGATTTAAACCTTGCAATTACTTGGCTATCCTTACCTACAAGAAACTTTTCAAAATTCCATTCAACATCGCCTTCGGGTTCACATTTATTTAAGGTTGTAAAAGGCTCTGTTGTTTGACCTTTAGCATGTACTTTTTCAAATATTTCAAATTTAACGCCAAAATTTGTTGAGCAAAACCCTTTTATCTCTTCAAGAGTGCCTGGTTCCTGCTGCCCAAAATCATTACATGGAAAAGCTAAAATTTTTAAACCTTTATCAGAATAAATTTCATGAAGTTTCTGAAGATCCTTGTATTGAGCTGTAAAGCCACAATAGCTGGCTACATTAACAATTAATAATACCTTTCCTGAATACTCTCCTAGTGTTAATTTTTCACCATCTGATTTGATGACTTTTGTATTTTTTACTTCGATAGTCATAATTAATAAAATTAATTATTTGAAGATAACAATACCTAAGGCTTTTCGTGTCTGATTTAGTATTTGATATTAAAGTAATTTTTGTAAGTTTTTTACTTTTAATAATTTATTACATGATTTGAAAGGTTTTTTTTTCAAAATATATATAATAAATTTTATAGACTCATTCAACACTTTGGACCCATTAGATCCTTTAACGGAAATTGTAAAGTCAGGTCAAGCATTCTCTCCATTTATAATAATAGAAAGATTACTTTGGTTAATGATTGGAGCTTTTTTTCTTGGAGCCCTTTCCACTGGCATAAGGAATGGAATGAAAGAACAGGGCTGGTTTGGAAATAAATCATTTTTAATGGGTATTAATAATAAAGCGAAAGAAGAGGTTAATAATACAAATGAGATTGATGATAAAAATATTAAAAATAAAGATAATTTATGAGAATTGAAACAACAGACTCCAAAAAGAATAAATTATTATTGCTTGGAAGTGGTGAGCTAGGAAAAGAATTTGTAATTGAATCACAGAGATTAGGATGTGAAACAATCGCGATTGATAAATATCCTAATGCCCCTGCAATGCAGGTTGCAGATCAATATAAAGTAATCGATATGAGTGATAAAAGTTTATTAAAAAATACTATTAAGGAATATAATCCTGACTTTGTGATTCCTGAAATAGAAGCTCTTTCAATTGAAGCATTGAAAGAGTTAGAGGAAGAAGGTATAAAAATCATTCCTAATGCAAGAACAGTTGAAATAACTATGAATAGAAATAAGATTAGAGATCTTGCCTCATCTTCTCTAAATATAAGAACTGCAGAGTATAGATATGTTTACGATACAAGTGATTTAATCAAAAATGCAAAAGAAATTGGTTTTCCACTTCTTTTAAAACCTCTTATGAGCTCATCTGGGAAAGGTCAGAATTTTATTAAAAGGGAGGAAGATTTAATTGATGCTTGGGATGATGCTTTAAAAAATTCACGAGGAGATATCAAAGGAGTAATACTTGAAGAATTTATAGATTTTTGTTATGAATTTACATTATTGAGTGTTAGAAGAAAAAATAAGAATAATATATTTTGTTCGCCAATTGGACATGAACAATTAAATGGAGATTATCAATGTAGTTGGCAACCTTTTGATATTGGAATCACTCTTCTGGAGGAAGCCAAGCAGATTACTGAAAAAATACTTGATAATTTAGATGGTGAAGGAATTTATGGTGTAGAGTTTTTTGTTAAGAAGGAAGAACTTATATTTTCTGAATTATCTCCAAGACCTCATGATACAGGAATGGTAACTTTGTTTAGTCAAGACATCAATGAATTTGAATTACATTTGAGAGCCATTTTAGATTTACCAATACCCGAAATAAATATTTTAAGACCCTCCGCGACAAGAGTTATTTTGTCTGATGGATATTATTCTGATTATTTTTTTAATGGTTTAAAAGAGGCTCTAAAAGTCGAGAATTCGAAAATATTTATTTTTGGTAAACCTCGTGCAAAAAAAGGAAGAAGGATGGGAATAGCTATTGCTAGTGGTGCAGATGTCATTGAAGCCCGAGATAATGCAGATCAATGCGCAAGTAAAATCAAGATATTGCCTAAGGAATAAATATTATTTAAATAATAAAATCTCCTTATTTCCTTTGTTTTTGTTTTATCAACTTGTAGTTAAGCTTTAAATAAGTTGAGGTATAAAAATGATTGAAAATTATAAAGGTTGGGAAATAGCCTTAACTTGGCAAGATAAAAGTATAGTTGAGTTTATTTCAAATGAGTCTAAACTATATAATCAGAACAAAAAATGGGTAGGAATTGATTTTAAAGGACATAAAATATACGGCTCTTCTCTTAAGGAGATTAGACATATTATTGATTATCCAAATCTCTATAAATAATTAATATTTATTAAATTTAAGATAATTCCTCTATCCAATAAACTTAATTATCATCAGTATCATTAATTAATTCTTCAGCAATTTTTCTCAAGTCTCCTTTTATAGATACCCAAGTGAATGCACCTATGAAAATAACACTTGAAAATAGTACTGTAAAAGTCTCTAACTTTGACATTCCTAATGCTATTGCAAACATTTAATATTTTGTGAATTAATTTTTAATTATATGCTAATAAGTAAAATTTATTAAAAATAGAAATATTTTCCAATAAATATTATTTTATTTATAAATTTTTTGAAAAAAATTAATTTTAAAAATAAAACTTATTTTATCTCTTAAGTAGTAAATTTATAACCTCTCTAGAATTATTAGAAAGATCATGAGAATCTATATATTCAAGACTTTCCTGCATCTTACTCTTAAAAGGTTCAACAAAATAATCCCATCGGCTAAAAATTTTTAAATATCTAGAAATTATTATTGGATTAATCTTATCAAATTTAATAATTTTTTTAGCTATAAATTGATATCCTTTACCATCTTTATTATGAAATGATCTATTGTTGTTCGCAAAACCATTTAATACAGATCTAAGCGTATTAGGTGATTTAAAATCAAAAAGTTTGTGATTAAAAAGACTCTCTAAATGATCGAAAGTAGAACTTCTCTCAGAGGCGGCAGAAAAGAAGAACCAAGAATCTAAAACTATTGTATTGTTCTTCCATTTTTCAAAAAACATGTATGAGGCTTTTTCTCTTTCTATAGAATTAAATTTTTGAAATGAATTTAATGCTGCTTTAGATAATGTCATGTTTTTACAGGTTACAAAACTAAGTATCCTATCTTTTATATTTTTATCATCGGATTCTAAAAGTAATTTCCATATTATTTCTATTAACCTTCTCTCGTTCTTACCCTCAGGCCAAATGTTATTGATTTTTGGCTCTATTTCTTTTAATTTATTAGTTAACTCCAATATAAGATTTTTTGATAAATTAGAGTTTAATGAATCTATTATTTGATAAATTTTTACAGGATCAATATTTTCAATATCAGATTCTAGATCGGAGAAACTGGGAACATTTATTAGTTCTGCTAATAGTGCGGGATTTATGTCATTTCTATTTGAAAAAATATGCCTTAAAGAAGAAATTAACTTTTGTTCTAAATTAAATGTATTAATCTTTTGAAGATTATTGTTTATGATTATTCTATAAATTCTTTTTATAGAATCATAAATTGTAAATAAATCTGTTTCATTTTCCAGTATAAATAATTCCTCATCAAAACTTAAATCTGTAGACCATTTTACTGGTGCAGAAAATTCTCTAAAATAAGATAATTTAGGTATATCAAGATTTGTTTCTAAATCATTAATAATAATTTTATCTTGTTGATCTTTTAATAAGAATAATCTTTCTTTGTATGAATTTAACTTCGTAAATATCGCTATTTTTATGGGTATTATTAGTGGGATTTTATTAATTTTATTTTTATAGTTTGGATTTTTTTGCTCTATTAAAATTGTTAGTTTCTTATTTTTTTTCTTCCAAATTCTTTTAAAAGTTAATTCTGGCGTTCCATTTTGTTCATACCAAACTTTAAATCTATTAATATCAATCTCTTTATTAAGGCCTATAATAGATTCAATAAATTCATCAATTGTGGCTGCTTTCCCGTCGTATTTATCTATAAAGTTAGAAAATCCTTTATAAAAATCTGATTCATTCATAATTGTTTTTAGCATTCTTATAATTTCAGATCCTTTCTCATAAATAGTTGTTGTATAAAAATTATCAATTTCCAAATATTTATTTGGTTTTACAGGATGGGATGTTGGTCCTGAATCCTCTCTAAATTGTGTTTTCCTGAGAAAACTAGCATCTTCAATCCTTTTCATTTGATAATCATGCATATCAGCAGTGAATTCTTGATCTCTAAAAACTGTTAATCCCTCTTTTAATGAGAGTTGAAACCAATCACGGCAGGTTATTCTATTTCCTGTCCAATTATGAAAATATTCATGAGCAATAACTCCTTCTATTCTCTCAAGCTCATCATCAGTAGTGGTTTCTGAATCTGCTAGTACTAATTTAGAATTGAATATATTTAAACTTTTATTTTCCATCGCGCCCATATTAAAATGGCGAATAGCAACTATATTAAATAAATCGAGATCATATTCTAAATTGTATTTATCCTCATCCCATCTCATTGCTTTTTTTAATGAATTGAATGCATGTTGAACATATTTCTGATCTCCTTCTTCAACATATAAGTGGATATCAACTCTACGATTATTTTTTGTATAGTATTTGTCCTTAACGCATCTTAAATTACCTGCCACCAAAGCAAAAAGATAAGACGGTTTTGGGAAAGGATCTTCCCAAATAACTTCATGCCTAAACTCATTAATAGTAGTTTTCTTAGTTAAATTTCCATTTGAAAGTAATACAGGATAAATTTGTTTGTCAGCTTCAATTCTTACAGTGTATTTACTTAATATATCTGGCCTGTCAGGGTGGTAACAAATTCTTCTGAAACCTTCTGCTTCGCATTGAGTAGTAATTATTTTATTACTTTCATACATTCCTTGGAGTGAATTATTAGAAAATGGATTAATATTACTGACAATACGCAAATTAAAACTTTTTTTATTAATTTCTTTAATTATTAAACTATTATTTTGAATTTGAAATTCATCTTTAGTTAATTCATCATTATCAATATAAATATTTAATACTTTTATTTCTGAACCATTGAGTATCAATGTATCTGTATCTAAATTATTTTTAATAATAGACAAATTTGCTTCTACTTTTACATAATCTTCCTCAATAATAAAGTTTAGATAAATATTAGGCACATCGAAATCTGGAGGCCTGTAATCAGAAATGTGGATGTAATTCAAATCATTCTTATTTGATGAAATATTCATGAGACTTCTGTGCTGAGAATACTGCATTTATGTTCAACATATTTACTCCTTGATTTAATCTCGAATAAGGTAGTTTCCTCTTCATTGATCTCACCATTATCTTTAAATTTATATCTCCAATCCCATCTAAGATCAGAAAATGATACAAAACCTTTTCTAAGTGAATAAGGTAACATAAGCTTCTTATCATTCCAGTTAATTGTTATAAAAGAGCCAGGTAAAATATCTTTTATCTCTTCCACTTTTATAAAATCGCCATTTATATTATTCCTTATTATCAAATCTAAAGGATTTTGATTATCACAAATGTAGTTTGTGTTAATACAAAAAATAGTAAATATTTGAAGAAGAAATATATTAATTTTATTTACCTCATTTTTTTATATAATAAATGATTTTTTTTTAAGTGAATAGTTTTGATCAATTAAAGTTCTTTAATCAAAGATAATATATTTTTTCTCTAAATTATTTAGGATTTTTAAATTGAGGAAAATATTAAAATAACCTATGAATAATTAAATACTTATTGACTGTAGGCTTTTTAAATTTATTATTTTACATCCTAATTTCTTGTTTAATTCTTTAATAGATAAAAATTTATTCATAACGCCACTGTACTTAGCGTCTCCACCAATTGTACTCGAGAGTATGTATTCAGGATGAAATGCTTCAATTAATTCTGTAACTACATCGGCGCCTTTAACAAAAGATCCCACTAAAGGTAAACCTAAGTTTTTTGTTGGAGTAATTACAGCATCAAGTTTTCTGGCTCTAACTTTTTTATCAAAAAATCCATGTGGCTCAACATAAAAACTGCCATATTTACTTTCGATGATATACCCATTTTCTACTTTGGGAACTGGAGCCCCTGCAGTCGCCTCTATTTTTAAACCTTCTAGTTCAATCTTTTGGGAAGGATTTATAACAGATATTTTTTGAAATCCTAAATTTTTTACTGAGTTGTATGCACTTTCAGGACATATAACTTTTGTGTCTTTTGGAAATTTATTTAATGATTGTATATGGCAATGATCAGGCAAACCTTGAGTAATTAATATAATGTTTGTATTTACGGGGGTTGGGATTGGTTCCTCTAATGTACCCTTGAAAAACCATTCTCCTAATGGAAATACTAAATCTCCCTCTAACCAAGGATCTATAACAATCTTGAGGTTCTCGAATTTTACAATCCAACCATTTGATCCCAAATATGTAGCTTTAAAAGACATTTATATAAAATATTTATACAACTATAAAAATAAATTAATGGTTTTGAGAATATTAAAAATTTTTATAGGATAAATTAATTTGTTTCTTCTAAAATCTGAAATAATTTACTTTTGAGATTAAAAATTAAAACTTGATTATCTTTAATATTTTTTGCAATCTTATCTTTTCTTAATAAATCAATGGATATTAGTGCTAATCCTCCAGTTCCTGTAAAAATTATCGGTATAGTTGAATTTTTTTTACCACTCATCCTTTGGAGATCGTTAGCCTGAGAAATAATTTGTTTGGATTTAATTAATCCATATTTTTCTACCAAATCTGACCAAAGAAAATTTACTGAATTATATTGGCCTATTTCAAAATTGATATTCTTCAAAAGGTTAAGCTCTATAAGGAATTATTGCTTTTGAATCTATCCATAACCAACTGCAGCATGTCTACAACATCTCCATCAGATAAATTTAGGTCTTTTTTTAAATCATTACAAGTTAAATTCATCTCTATCGCAGCTTCAGCTATGTGATTGATTTTTTCATTCTCACCTCCTAAACATATAAAAGGATTGAAATTTTCTATCATTATTTTTTTAATATTATTATTAGTTCTAGCTAAAAAAAACATACTATTAATGAAAATTTAACATGTTGATTTATATTTTAATATTTATCCATTAAATTCAATCGAATTATGTTAGTGAAGTTGAGACCCCCTTTGATATGAGTGCTAATCTTCTCGCTCTTAAAAGAAAAGGAAATATTATGTTTGTTCTCTCTTTGGATTGAAATATTAAAGATAAAATTTTTAAAAGTTTTCCGGAAGGATTAACTATCTCATTACATATTACATTTATTGCGTTTGATCCATGATAAATATCATCTTCCTTTAACAGAATTGCCCCTTTATCAAGATCGAACCCTTTACTAAGCAGCTCTTTAATTAAATCTGGATTTTTTCGTCCATCTAATATTGAAATATTTTTTACTTTGCTTTTTATCTCTAATAATTCAGCAAAATGATTACAAAATGGGCATTCTCCATCATAAATGAATGTTAAATTAGTATTCGTCATGTTTTTTTATTCAAAGTCATATATCTTTGTTTATTTTATCGTTTCAAAAAGAAATTAAGGATTTAAAATTAACTAAAAAATCTATAAATTTCTAATAATTATGAAAGTTAATTTTATAAAGTTTTATTTTTAGAGCTTCATATTTAATCAATTACAAAGAAATGTCTCAATATAGTTATATAACTGCCATAAATCTGTATGCTTACTCGGAAGGTAAATGTTTTTTTAAAATTATGAATTTCCTAGCATCTTTCGCTTTAGGCGGATTTAATCCTTGGGCAGCAGGTTTTGGAATAGGATCTCTTGTCTTATTTGGTCTAGTTGGTTTAATTGCAGGACCAAATTTACAGAATTTTGATCCTGAAGCAAAAAAATAGTCTTTTATCTAATACATCATACATAAAAAGGCTACAATTAATAATTTTAAGAGGCTCTTATTGAGCCTTTTTTTCTTGAAAATATAACGATTTAGTATTTTTGATTTTATTCTATATATAAACAACCAGTAAAAATGTTACTAAATCCTTTCTCTCCTCTTACATTATTGAAAATTGCTTCATTAAAAACAACTGTTTTCTTTTTATTAATTCTTCTATTGAAGACTAACCTTTTAAGACTTAAAGGTGGATTAATAGGAGGTTTAGTTGCATTGATTCTAATATCAGGAATTGTATTGACTTCAACTATTGCTATAGGCTCACTAGCTTATGCATTTAATTTAAAAAAGAAATTATCTTCAGATAATACTGCAGAAAACAATGATCAATTGGAAACAGTTACGTTATAAATAAACAAATCAATAAAATACCTAAAATACTAATAATTCTTTTTTATTAGATTTTGCGTTTATTTTTCTATTGTAAATTTGTTAGAAAATAGTTTTTAGGATAGCAAGATAGTAATTAATAAATTAAAACGTCCTTAATTAAGTTGTATTTAGATCTTTAATATAATTAGTTTAATATTTGATATGTAAATTTTTTTTATATTATAAATTAATTTACAGATTAATTGGTATCACTAGACCCCATAGACTTAAACAAATCCTTGTGGTAATCAACAACATTTTGACAACTTATTACGGGTGTAAATTCCATATGAATACCAAACTTGGCTCTCCAAGGCGCAAAGTGGGCAAATATTTCTTTATCACTAAAAGCTCTACATAAGCAGACAACTCTTCCCTCTCCAGGAGCATGCACTCTGAATAACATTTCAAAACCATCAGTTTTATCGGATTTAGCCATTTCTCCATTGTCCCAAGCCTCTATAAAGGCTTTATATGCATCGATCTGAGAATCTATATCTGTAAATTGACAGTCAGCTAAAAATAATTGCATAATTCAAAGTAATATTCATATAATTATTAAACAGTTATTGATAAATTTGAACTTTAAGTCTTTATTTGAACATTAAATTTTAGAAATTTTGAGATGGAAAGTATTAATAAGAAAAACAATCTAATTTTTTAGACAAAGTGTGATGAAAGTACTTCAAGGAATTTACCAATATCTTTCTTATATAAGCTGTCTGTAATTTTTAATGAAAACAATTCGGGATCTAAGATATCATTACGCTTATTTTTATAGTCTGAATTTTCATTTATTTGAAAATGTTTCATAAAAAAATAATAATGCTTACTTAAAATTTATACAAAATATCAAATAAAGCAATTTTCTTAACATATATATTTAATAAGCAAATATACTTAACGAAATAACTTTTACTGTTTTACATTGATATTTTATAAAATTAATGAATTAAATTTATAAATAACTTAATGAGATTGGAGGATTAATTAAGATTAAAATTATAAAAACCATGTTAACATTGAAAAATCAAAAATTTTTTGTTGTTTTTAATTATCTAATTATGTTTTGTTAATTTATAATTTATATCTGATTTATATAAGTTTTTAAATGATATGTATCCAACATAAATAAACATTATATTTTAAATAAATATTTTTTTAATAAACTTTACCTCATTAATGTTTTATTTAAAAATAAAATATATTTATGTATATTTTTATATATTTTTAATTTCTGAAATTAAGTTTTAAATTAATTTTTTATTCATTTTAAATCTAACGAAAGAAGTATTTTTAATAATTATTTTTTCTTCACGAATTATTTTCCAATTATTTTTTAGAAGTAATTTGAAGCTTATAAGACTTGCGTCTGTTTCGATAAAGATAACATTATCCTTTTTAGCGTCATCCTCAATTTTTTTTAAAAGTATTGTTCCATTTCCTTTCCTCTTATCCTTGTTTCGACAATAAAGAAGAGCTAGCTTATTTTTTGGATGTCTTATTGCAAACCCTTTTAAATTCGAATTATCATCTAGAACCCAGCCCTTCCCTTTAATAATTGTATTATCAAATTCTGGATTAACCCAAGCCTGGCTAGACCAAATATATTTTTGTTCAGGACTATAAATTTTTTCATCTATTGAAATTATTGAATCAAAATAAATTGATTTGAGAACTGATTTATCTTTTATGTTAATTTGTCTTAAAAGCATTTATTTTTTTAATGATATGGCTAAAAGAAATATTGTGGCTATAGGTGGAGGGGGATTTGGGAGATCTCTAGGAAAATTAAAGATAGAAAAGTACATTATTTCATTATCAGCACAAGATAAGCCCAAAATTTGCTTTATTCCAACGGCATCAGGAGATAATGATTTATATAAGTTAAATTTTTATAGAGCTTTTTCACAATTAAACTGTATCACTTCACACATAGATTTATTCGCACGAACCGATAATTTGGAAAATAAGATTTTAGATCAAGATATAGTTTATGTTGGAGGTGGAAATACAAAAAGTATGCTTGCAGTATGGAAGGAATGGAATTTAGATAATATTCTTAAAAAAGCTTATAGGAAAGGCATTATTATGAGCGGGGTGAGTGCTGGAGCTATATGCTGGTTCGAAAGAGGTATTACAGATTCTTATGCTGATAAATTAAGAATTCTTGATTGTTTAGGCATAATAGAAGGTATTGCCTGCCCCCATTTTGATGAGGAAAGTGAAAGAGAGCCATATGTGACTGAGATTATAAAAAAAGGAATTATAGATTCTTGCATTTGTATAGAGGGTAACTGTGCCCTTCACATTACAGATGAAAATGATTTTAGATCAGTTAATTTTGGAATATCTAAAGAATCTTTCTTATTATCTATAAAAAATAATAAATTACTAAAGAAATTATTTTAGATATTCTAAGATTGGCTTTTTAATTGTTACTAGGTTATAAAAAAATAGAAAAATTTTTTTTATTTTGAGACAAGAATTATCTTCTAGAGAACAATGGAGTTCAAAACTTGGCTTTGTTCTCGCAGCCGTAGGAAGTGCTGTTGGATTAGGAAACTTATGGGGATTTGCTTATCGTTCTTCTGAGGGAGGTGGAGCTGCATTTGTTATTCTCTATTTACTAGTTGTCCTTGTAGTATGTCTTCCTATATTTGTAGCTGAATTTTCTCTTGGTCGGAATACTTCATCAAGTGCTTTCTTGGCTCCTATAAAAGCTGCTGGTTCAAACTGGGCTCCACTCGGTTGGCTTTTTATTATCGCTCCAGTTGCGATAGCTTCTTATTATGCCGTGATAATGGGTTGGACGTTAGATATTTTTGTTCAGTCTTTATTTGTTGGTTTACCTGATGATATAGATCAAGCCAGTAAGATATTTTCTTCTATTAATAATGGGAATAGAGATTTTATTGGTCAAATATTTAGTCTTCTTCTTGGAGGTTTTATAGTTTCAGGCGGTATTAACAAAGGAATTGAGAAAATTAATAAAATATGTATGCCTATCCTTTTTATACTTTTAGTATTTCTTGTAATTTGGGCAGCTTTTTTGGATAAATCTGGAGAGGGTTACTCTAATTACTTATTTAATTTTGATATTAAGCAACTTACTAACATTACAACAATTAGATATGCTTTCAGTCAGGCTTTCTTCTCATTAAGTCTTGGCATAGGAATTATGGTTACCTATGCTTCATATTTGAATAAAAAGAGTAAGCTACCAAGTCAAGCAATTCAAATCGCATCTTTAGATACCGTAGTAGGACTCATGGCAGGTTTAATTACTTTCCCAATAATATTTACTTTCGGACTAGGAGAAACCATAAAGTCAAGTACTCTCGCGACATTATTTATAACAATACCTACAGGTTTGGGTCAATATGGTCTTGCAGGAAGAATAATTGCAATTGCATTTTTTGGCCTAGCATACATTGCTGCTATTACCTCATTGATTTCTCTCCTCGAAATTCCAGTTTCAACTCTAATTGATAAGTTTGGTCTAAAACGTAATTTTTCTGCTTATGCAACTGTTTTTATTATTTTCTTGATAGGGATACCTTCCGTTATAAGCACTGAATTTCTAGCTAATGTAGATTCACTAGCAAATATTCTCTTGATTGCAGGTGGATTTTTGGTCTCTTTCTTAATTGGCTGGGTTGTGCCCAAAACTCTTGATATAGAGTTAACTAATTCTGGTTCATCACCATTGGTAAAAACTTACTTAAAATTTTCTTTGAAGTATGTTACCCCTATCATAGTAGCAGCGGGGCTAATTGTGAGCATTTATGATTTGTTAATTAAATGGACTAACTCAATATGATTTATATAGATTTATATTTGGCTTTTATATATCTTCATTTTTAGCTATTGAGGTAAATTCAACACCTTTGTACTTTATGAATGAAGTTGACCATATCTCTTTTGAAAGATTTCCTAGATATTGCAAAAATTGGTTTGTATCTCCGTCTCTTATCCATTCTGATTTGATAAAAGGTAGTTCCTTCTGCATTCTTTTAGGATGCATGTGAACAAGTAGGAGTCCTCTCTCTGAAGATAGTCTTTTAATAGCTCCATCATCGCTTCTTTGAAATAATCTAAGTAAAAGGTTTAAAATGACGTCTTCGCTAAGTTTTTTAAAGTTATCTTTATCATTAATATCTAACTTTATTTCTTTACCTCCTAAAGGCATAGCCCTCTCATTGTTTTGTTCAATTAGAGCAATTGCAATTAAATAATCTTGGCTTGCCATCTTTTTTCTAAATCCAATCTATTTATTCTAACTCCTTACGCACTTCAAAAAATAATATAGGATTAAAAAAATAATATAAGTACTTATTAAATTTAAAATATGCCATAGTTTATAGAATAAAATTTCACTATATCGGCTAGAAATTTATTTTATTTATTCAAAAATATTAATGAAAAATTTTCTTTTCTTAATTTCAGGAGTTTTAATAGGAGGTTGGATCTCTTGGCCAGGAATTTTTTATTTAGATAACTGGAAATGTTTTAATAGGATAGTTAAGAATTCAAGAGAAGAAAAAATTTCTATAAAAGCGATACTAAAAGTTTCACCAAAATATATATTTAAAGGTATTCCTGATGATAATTTTTCAAAATTTAGAATTGTAAGCGATGCATGTTTCAGATGAAATATTTATAGAATAAAGAAAATAATTTTTTTTATGTTTGATTCCTACAGAGCAGAAATATCTTTTAAGAGTATCGAGCAACTTAATGAAAAAATAGAATTCTGTATGAAACATAATATTTTAAAAATAAATATTCCATGCAAGGGGAATATTAAAAAAGATTTTCTATTAGAAATAGTTAAATATCTGGGCAAAAATTATTCTAACTTAGATATTGTTTATCACTATAGTTTTTATCACCAATATATCAGGAATAAAAATGAATCATATGAATATTTTTTAGAGTTTATTGATAAATGCTGCTCTTTTAACAATAAAGAAATTTTGTTGGTTTCAGGATCTAACAAAAGGAAAGGGTTTGATTCTATAAGTGTTTTGAATGAATTAAAATACTATTTTAGCTCGAATATTAAATTTGGAGTTGCTTTTAATCCTTATTTTTCATTAACTAATGAGATCAAAGAAGAAAGAGATAGATTATTAGAAAAACTTTCTTCAGGATTAATAAATTCTATTTGGTTGCAATTAGGTTCAGATATAAACTTGTTAGATAATGGTATATTATTTTTGAAAAAAAATATTAAAAATAATTCTTTTAATAAAGAACAAGATATTAAATTATATGGAAGTTTATTTGTACCTACCAAACAAAGTTTAGCAAGATTTAAGTTTAGACCTTGGAAAGGCGTCTTCTTTTCAGATCAATATCTCAATTCCATCGAAAAAGCTGAATACCTAACAAGAAACATATTAAAAATTTATTTAAAAAACAAAATTGATTTACTAATTGAATCAGAATGTTCATCAATTAAGCAACTTAAAAATGCTAAAAGTATATTAGCTTTTTAATAATCTCTGTATTTAAATGAAAAGAGTTTATGATTTATTGATTATTGGAGCTGGAGTCTCAGGAGCAGTACTTGCCTCCTCCCTTGTAAATAAGGGCTTTAAAGGTAAAATTGGGATTATTGAAAATGGTAGGAATTTTGGAGGAAGATGTAGTTCTAGAATAAGTTTAAAAAATACTGGTTGGACTCTAAATCATGGATCACCCAATTTTAATATTCAAAGCAATCCTAATAAATTACTTTCTAAATTTTTAAATGAGCTTTTAAAAAAAGATTTAATATTTTTAGATGATTCTGAAGTTATTGAAATAAATAATAATTTAGAGACATCCCATAATCAAAATAATATTTTTTATCAAGGTAAAGTTTACAGAGCAAGATCTACTATGAGTCTGCTATTAGAAGAATTAGTAAATGAAGGAATAAAATTTAATAAAATAGAATTATTTTTTAAAACTCTAGTTAAAAATTTTAATTTTAAAAATAATAAATGGTTCATCTCTTCTGATGATTTAGAATTTGAAGCGAATTTTTTAATATCTTCTAGTAATTTAATTCTTCATAAAAGATCTATGCAAATTCTAAAAAAAGATAAAATTCCAATAAGAGAAGCAATATCTGAAGGGGAAAATAGAAAAGTTGATAAGATAATTAATTTTTTAAATAAACAAGAATCTATAGAAAGAAAAAATTATTTAATTTATCCAAATAAACTTTATAAATACAAAAAAATAAACTTAAAGAATGATATTCATTTCCTATTTGATAATAAAGCGGAAAATAAATTTGGTTTTGAACGAATTATTTTTCAAAAACAAGCCTCACAAAATATTGGTATTGTTATTCATACTAAAAATTTAAATTTCAAGAGATTGTCAGAAGATAATATAACTAGTGATAAATTAATCGATAAGTTTAACTATATTTTCAAAAATAGTAATTTAATAAATGTAATAAACGATTATGGAGATATCTCTATTATGAAATGGAGATCATCACAGCCAAAAGGATTAGGAATTCCTAAGCAGTTTCAAATATGCGAAAAAAATAAACTTGCCTTTTGTGGAGATTGGTTTGATTTCTCGGGCTTTGGAAGAGTTGAAGGTGCTATTCAAAGTGCTTTGTATTTGTCGTCGAAAGTTATGAAATATTTGTAGTTAATAATTCTAAAATTTTTTCTAAATCAGTTGATTTTTGAAAATAAAATAATTCTTTAAAATTATTTAATTTAAAATATTTTTCTTTCCTAATATATATATCCCAAGCATTTTTAAAATCTTTTAAAGATTGATTTTGATTTTTTCCCCTTTCTTTAAAATCTCTTTTACAAACTCTATCTAGACATTTTTTTTTGGTTGTTCTAATTCTAATTAAAATATAATTAAATTTATTCAAATATTTTATGATTTCCAATGAAAAAATGCCCTCAATTATTAGATAATCAATTTTTGAGATTTCTTTATTTAGCTTTAATCTCTTTTGCTCAATAAAATCATATTTATAAAAATGGGAAACTTTTCTATTCCTCAAGATGCTTTTAATATCTTTTTTAAAAAGTTTTTTATTAAAACTTATAGGTTTATCAAAATAAGCTTTTATAACAGTTGATAAGAATTTGCTTGTAATGCCAGTTTTATAGTAGTCATCTGTTCTTAAAATTAATACATTATTTAAATTCTTAGATAACAAATTAGATAATCTAGTTTTTCCACTTCCACTAGGACCAGTAATAATAGCTAATTTAATTTGGTTCATAAAATAAAAGAATTCTTAAAAACTTTTATAGATTTTAATTATTTCCTAAATATAAGATATTTTTAAATCTAGAGATTTAGGAATTAATTTCATAAGGTTTAATCTTTTTATAATAAATTTTAAATTAATAAGGATTGATTGTAATGACGAATAAATGTATATAAAAAATTTTTGATATTATTATGCGTTTTTTTAAAAAATATCTAGGTAACTTTTAAACCTAATAATAGTTAAAAAAAATATTAATAACTTATTCCTTGAAAAATTTTCAATCTTAACTTGCATCATATTTAAAAATGTGTCTTTATATAAATGTAAATAAATAAATATCTTTTATTCTTATTTAAAGTTATTAGTTTTCTAATATTTTAAATTATAAGAATATAAAAATTTATTAATTACTTATTTGAATAAATGTTTTCAAAAATCCTCAATAAATTAAAGTCATTTCTCGGCAAAAAAACAACAACTGAGAAACCAAAAACAAAAAAAGTTACAAAAGTAACAAAGAAAGCTAAAACCACAAAATCTTCTAAGTCTAAAAAGCAAGATTCAAAGAAAATCTTAGAAAGTTTTAAATCTTTGCCAGGTATTGGAGCAAAAAGTGCTAAGGCATTATATGATGCGGGATTTAAAACAACTAAGCAAATTATTTCTGCAAAAGATGAAGAATTACTAGCTGTTCCTGGAGTAGGAATTAACCTTGTCAAAAAATTAAGAGATCAAGGATAATTACTATTTATTTTAAATTTTTAAGACTTCTCCAGTAGATTTTTGAATTTTTGATTTGGTTTTCTTTTCTTGTGCAATGGAGGCATTCACAATTTTTTTTAATTTTTTTGTACAAAATTAAAAATTATACTGATTTATTTAACCTTCTATAAGAAAAATATCAAGTAATAAATTTATCTTTTTTTTGTTACCTAAAGAAAATTCAACAAATTATCTTCTTCTCGCTTTTCTCCTTTGTTGAAGCTTCCTTTTATATTTTTCAATAGGAGTTTCATGGTGTCTTAACCTTTTTAAATCAGCAAATATACCTGCTTTAGACACTTGTCTTTTAAACCTTCTTAGGGCTGATTCGATCCCTTCATTTTCGCCAACTGTAACTTGAGTCAAAATTTATATAAATAAAAATTAATTATAGCATCTCTATATGCATTAATCCATTTTTTTAAAGTTTTTCGATTTTTTATTTTTAATATAATTTTGTTTTTATTAAAGACGAACTAAATCATTTAATTTTAATTAAACACAATAATTATTTATAAATAGCTGAAATATTTTTTATAGCTTTTTAATATTATATTATTAGTAATTTATTATTTAATTAAATCAATCATTTAATTATGCAAAATATATTCTACTTTTATTTAAGTTTGATTAATAGATTATAGTTTGTAGAAGTAAACCAATAATTATTTCTATCTTTATATAAAAATTTAAATATTATTTAAACAAGATTATGCTTAATAGATAATTATTAATAATATAATTCTTTTATTAATAATAGACTGAATTTATGTAATTAAATTTATTTTAATTCTTTATTGGTGCATAATTTGATGCAATTAAACTAAGAAGTGCCAAGACTTGTTCGTTTGGGCAATTTGTTTGCTTAATTAAATTATCACATTCAAGCATTATCTTTTTATATGTTTCCTCAACTATTCCATTCATTTGTTCATCATTGAATGCATAAGAGTCTTTCATTAATAAATAAATATTGTTATTTAAATATTATAAAAAATTTTTAATTTAAACTAATTTACATAACTAATATTAACCATATAATTATTCTTTCCACATTGGTTTTGGTAAACGTATTTCATCACTAGTCTGTGGCCGATAACTATGTAATCTTTCAATTTTTGGTGCCCACTCTTTTGCATTGCCTCTAATTCCCCTACTATCAATCATTGATGACAATGAATATCTTTGCTTGATTTTTAGTAAACCAATACAGGTTTCCCACTCTAGCGGGTCTTTATATCTCTCAATCCAAAAATCAAATATATTTTCAAGCAATGTCAATGGGAAACTAAATGAGATTCCTTTTATAGGCTCTTCTATCTTATATCCACCTTTATTCAAATCTTTGAGAATATTATTAATATTTAAATTTATTGCATATATAATTTCCTTGGCTGAATCTTGGCCTACTAATTCCTTTCTATGGCAATCAAGTAGAAATGATTTTTCTTTCAGAGGTGAATCATTTAGGGTGGTATCGATTAGCCAAAATCCATTACCGTTAATTTCGCCACTGGCAAGGTATAAAAATAAATTAGAGTCTTTCACTTAATAAATTTATACTACTAAGTTTTACCATTTTTAATCCATAAAAAAAATAATTTATGTAAGTAAACTTAAAACTTTATTAATTCCAATAAATATTAAATATTATTTGTTTTCACGTTAGCAATATCGGACTGGTAGAATAAAAAGATGAAATTTAACTACTCTGAAATAGAAAAGATGTTCAACGATCCTTTGGATAGTTTAATATTTATTGTAAATAAGTACCTTTATCAGAATAAGTTTATAAGATCTATTTTCTCTTAGGAAAAAGTCTATTTATCTTTTCCTTTTGTAAATCATCTTTCTTTTCTCTCATTTTTTTATCTTCAATTGACTCTTGGTTAGTACTCACAGCAAAAATTATATAAAATATTATACCGCTAAAAATTAACCCACAAAAAATAATAAATATCCCTAGGGGTTCTGTAGGACTAAATATATTGACATCTATAGTCTTATTCATATTTCATTTAAAGAATAAATATTAATAATAACCTCACTTTTATGGATCCTATTGGATATCTTCATATCCATAGAAAATTGATTTATTAAATTCTTCATATCCATTTGCGACACTTTTAGGATTTTCTCTATCAAATTTCTTTGCTCTTCTGCTTATCATTACAAAAGGGACAAAAATCGCCCCTATAAAGAAATGCAAAATTAAAAAGTCAGGAGGAAAACCATTTGTCCAATCTGGAAAAAATAGTAAAGTTATAAAAAAATTGGTCATATAAGTTTTTAACTTAAATTTAATAATATTATTCTAAAATAATAAGATATTTATTTAATTAATAAATTGAAATTAATTAAAGTTTAAACAATTTTAAATATTATTTATTTTATAAACTAAGAATCTTTAATTATTAAATTTTATTATTAAGATAAATATATATATATATTTAATGAATTGATTAAATTAATAGTATGCGCAACTATTTTGATTTATTCATTTATGAACCCTCAAAATATATTGGCATCTCCAAAAACTGACCCTAATGTTATTGGACTTCAAAAAAGAATTTCTAATAATTTCTCAGGTAAATACTGTAAAGCAATAGATGCTGGATTCTCAAAAGATGAAGCTATGAGATCTGCAATTATTGAGACTGAAAATATTGTTGCATTTTCTTTAAACCCTAAAAAGAAAATGATAGAGAAGGAAAAATTAGCGGACCAAATTGCAATAAAAGTAATAAATAAATGTGGATGGAGTTTTGGATTGGCTGGGAAGGAAGGTATTAATTATTTTAAAAAATATTTTCTTGAAATCAATGAAAAGACTACACCAAATAAAAAGCTTTCTGGTTAGTCATTATGGATAATCTTTCTGATAAAAATGTTTTAATAATTATTGTTATTACTATATTTTTTATTTTTGGGTTAATTTTTTCAGTTAGATCTCCTGAAAGACGAACTATCCAATCGCCTATTATATGGAAAGATGATTTTATTGAAAGTTCCTTTGTGATTCCTTTCAATAGCGATTACTCTAGCAAACAAACACTTTAATAATATTATCCTTTTGAAAAACTGAGAATAAATGCTCTTAGGGTTAATTATTGAATAGATTTAATTAATAATTGAATATTTAAAAACTTTTTAATTATTATTTTGCATACTCTATGAGCAAAGAGGCCAGTTTAAGCTCATTATTATTCCATGCTCTTATGGCCATAGCTCTTCTCGGATCATAGAATTCTTGTTTCCTATACCATTCAAGAACTTCATTATCCGACTTTTTACCGTTACATGATAGACAACAAGGTACGCAATTACTTGTAATACTTTCACCTCCCTTTGATTGGGGTATTAAATGATCAACGGATTCTGATTCTCCGCCACAATAAATACAAGAATTTTTAGTTAGTTTATGTAATGAATCTCTCCAATTCTTATTATTTATTTTCGGACATAATTGGTCAAGATAAATAGCATCTTGTTTATGCATTAATGAACTATAAATTTAATAAATACTAACATTATTTTTAATTTAGGATGATAATATTAATAAAGTATGAGAATATTCTTGGAAATCTCTAAATATTAATTTTTTGCCAATAGATCATTTTTTTATAATTATAAATATAAACAATAATGTCTCATTTTTAGAGCAATTACTTATATTTTTTACATCTTTCTTTTCTAATTTATTTTCTGCTATTGCAGGAGGTGGTGCAGGCTTAATTCAATTGCCCGCTTTATTGCTTCTCGGGATCCCTTATTCTCAGGCACTTGCATCTCATAAACTTGCGACTGTGGCCTTAGGTCTGGGAGGTAGTTTAAGACACTCTAAATCTATAAAAAATGATATAAATTTAGCAATGCAATTATTACTCTTTGGACTACCAGGGGTTTTTCTTGGCACTCTAGTAATAAATTATTTATCAGAAGAAATACTTTATTTCTTCGTCTCAATACTCTCTATCTTTATTGGTCTATATTCATTTTTTAAACCTAATCTAGGTCAGATTTCTGTAAGGAAAAAATTGAATTTTAAATCAAAATTAAAATTTAATCTTCTTGTTTTTATTATTGGGATACTAAATGGGTCTATATCTTCAGGAACTGGATTATTAGTAACAATTCTGCTTGTTAAATTTATTGGAATGGACTTCTTAAGAGCTATTAGCTTAACTTTTTTAACTGTTGGGATTTTTTGGAATGCTACTGGAGGAATAGCTTTAAGTAAATTAACGACTTTAGAAATAAATATTTTAGTTCTTCTATTAACAGGTTCTTTTTTAGGTGGTTATTTAGGTGCACATTTGTCAAATCTTAAAGGAAATAAATTAATTAAGAATTTATTCACTTCAGTTTGTCTCTTAATAGGATTTTCTTTATTAACGAAATCTATTAAAAATTTGATTTAAATAAAATTAAAATAATGTGGAAATATAGGTATTTGATTGGATAAAAAAAAGGCTCCACGATGGTGAAGCCAGGTGATGGGGAACCTTATTTCTAAACCAATTCAAAGAATAAAGCAAGCCCCTATCAGTAGTGTTTGGCGAAGGTCATGAAACCGCTATGGGTAGTGTTAGGATTTATTTATGTCGTAAAAGTTTTAAATTAAGATTAAATAAGGATTGAACCTATTCTCGATCTTAATAATTCTTGCTAATAATTATGTATGATTTCAATTTTTTATTTTGAATATTATCCTATAACTTGTAATATTCAAAGGGGTTTAAATTAACTAAAATTTATGGTTGAATTAAGTCTTCTTACTCTTTTAAACTTTGTTGGAAGCAATTTCTGCGAATATAGAGAAGTTGGTCATGATAATTATAAATCTCTACTTCTTGCATATAGTGATGCTAGTCATAAGTATGGACCTTTAAAAGTTAAAAATGTAATTGAGGAATCGGATAATTTTAAAGTAGCAGCTGTTGCTATAGCAGCAGTGAAATGCCCAAAATTTATTATGGAATAATGAGGTTTGAAGTTAAAACTGATAATCAAATATTTTCAAAGCGTTTTACGTCGATAATATTTGTATCAGGTTCAATATTTTTTATTACTGTTTTAACTAGTATCTCTTTAAACTTGGCTAAAATTTCTAATTATTTTGAAGTCAAATACCTTTGTAAATTCTTTCTATTAGAAAAATCGTCCTTCGACTTTAAAAGACTTTCTAAATTGACGAATCAAAAAAGTAAACAAAAAATGTGGGATTTATGCAAAGAGATAAAAAGTTAATTTAACTAGAAGCAGAACTATAAAATCTTAATGCATATTTCCAAAATTTCCTTGACATAGTTAAAAAGATAAAAGATACAATAAGTTCTAGTATTATTTTCCAAATAGTTGCTCTACCTAAGATTAGTTCAGATGGGATAGTTGTTATAAATGTAATTGGAATTACAGTGCTAAAAAATACCCTTAGTGAAAATGAGAAGGAATTTAAAGGGAATCTACCAATATATAAAAATGAGCGCAAAACTTCTGTGGCATTCCATGTTTTTACAAACCAAATGGTTGTTGAAGATATAAGAAACCATAAACTATAAAGAATTGAAATTGAACAAATTAATGTCATCGCAAGTAAAATAATTAATGATAGGGTTATTTCTATTTGATTTATGTATAAACAATAAATTAAAACTAAAAGACCTAGTCCTATCTCTATCAAGCCAGATGGGGATATTTTTTTAAATGATATCCAAAATTGACTATCGATTGGCTTAATAAGAACGAAATCAAGTGTCCCTTCTCTTATGTACTTAACTATTTCAGTTAAATTTGGACTAAACCAAGTATTTGTTACACCATTCAAAATAGTGTAAATCCCTTGAATAATTAATGCTTGCTCAAAGCTCCAGCCTCCGATTAATCTTGAATTTTCAAAAAATATTGATAATAAAAAGATACTTCCAATTAATCCCAGTAAAGCAGTAATTAAATCTATAAAAATATTAATTTTATATTCCATTTCAACGGCAAAAGAGGTATTATTGAAAATCGTATATATTTTCAAGTACTTTTTTAAATTCATATTCCCATTGCTGTAAACTTTTTAGTACCTGATTTCCATGTTTTCCTAAATATCCAAAAGAATAAAAAGACCCAAAGAATTTGAACAAAAATACCAGAACCTATATTTGCAGGATTACCTGATAATAAATTAGCTGGAAAATTAATTAAATAAGGGAAAGGGGTGAAATAAACCCAAGTTTTTACATATTGAGGAAATGATTCAACTGGTGCTAGTAAGCCAGAAAGGAATAGAGTTGGTATGAATAATAACTTTTCAATTGAACTTGCTTTCTCTGTCCAAAAACATATTGTTGCAATAATTGATTGCATTAAGAATTGAATTAGGAATGATAAAAATGTTGCGAACCCTGCTAATAATGCTGTTCCAAGAGTTGGTATCCAAAAACTTTCTGGATTTAGGATGAAAAAGATCAATGCTATTAATAAGGCAAATGGAAATCTGGTTATTTGTTCAGCAATATGTTGAGCAAAATATCTGAAGAATGGATGTAATGGTTGAATTAAGTAAGGTGATACTTTTCCTAACAGTGAATCTTCTTCAAATGTAAAAACAACCCAAACAACTGAAAACTGTCTTACAAAAAATGCACTAATAAAGTATCTAGATAACATAATGTTAGTTATATTTATTGAATCATTTAATCCATTATTAGTCCAAATATTTAGCATGAAAAAAGGGATAATTCCAGATATGGCCCATAAAGCTATTTCAGCTCTATATTCCAACATATTTGAATATTGAATCTTTAATAAAGTAATTATTTTATAAAGAAATGATTTACCCATATCTAAATTTTATTTATTAAAATTCTCCCAACTGTCTCATCAATAGGTGGTTCATTTATATAGATATCCTCTATATCAAATTTATTTACTATTTCTTTAAGCACAATAATAATATCTTTTTTATTTATCGTTAAGGTTATTTCATTAGAAGTTTGATTTTTTACTTTATAACCTAATTTACTTAAATTTTTAACATCCTTTATTGTTTTACAGATTATCGATAAATCTTTATTAGGCGTTAACTGAGTTAACAATTTTTTTAGTTTACCATCATACTTTATATATCCATCATGAATGCATATAACTCTTTTACAGAGATAAGTTATATCTTTCATGTAGTGGCTTGTTAGTAATATTGTTGCTCCAGTCTCTTTATTATAACTTTTTAGAAATTGTCTTAAATTCGATTGTGCATTTATATCTAATCCTAATGTTGGTTCATCTAAAAATAATATTTTAGGTTTATGGATTAGGGCTGCTAATAGCTCTGCCTTCATTCTTTGACCTAAAGATAATTTTCTAACTGGGATGTAAAGTTCCTCATTAATTTCAAGCATTTCTGAAAGTTCGTTAATTCTTTTTTTGGCTTCAGTTTTTTCAATCCCATAAATTGCAGCATTTAAATGAAAAGAGTCCATTGGAGGTAAGTCCCAAATTAATTGCTGTTTCTGTCCCATTATTAGACTTATATTTTTTAGAAACTCTTGTTCTCTATCGAAGGGTTTATGGTTAGAGACTGAGATAAACCCTTTACTTGGATATAAAAGTCCACATAAAATTTTTAAAATGGTAGTCTTGCCTGCTCCATTCGCTCCTAAAAAACCTACAATTTCACCCTCATTTATTTCAAAATTAATATTTTTTATAACTTTAATATTTTTTATTTTCCTATTAAAAAAATGCTTTATAGTCCCTTTTAGGCCTGGATCTTTTGATGCGACTTCAAAAGACTTATATAAATTTCTCACTTCAATAATTTTATTCATCATATTGATTAAGTTAAGGGTAAATTATTATTAGTTAATGAATAAATTTTTCTATATTTAAAAAATATCTTTAAATGAAAAGATTAACCAAGATAGGAAATTTAGTGGATTTAATAAATGTTTAGGATTGTTCTTTTGTGAATAATTAAAATCTTCAAGAAAATCTAGATTTAAAAGAGTATTATCAACTTTATTTTTTATTTTTATTATTTTTCCCTCTTCATCAAGAATATCAATTTCATTTTCAAAAAACCATTCTTTTTCCCCATTAATTAATTCTAAAACTACTCCTATACCTTTACCATCAGTAATTCTAAAATCATTAACTACACAATTAGGAGATTCCTTAATAGCCTCTAGAGTTTTTGTATTAAGCCTATCTCTTGAAGAACTAACATTTACTCTGACAACAGAACCTACTTTAACAAGATCTAAAAATTCCATGATTATATAAGTTCTTCCTATTATAGGTAATATGATTTGGGATTTGTGATTAAGTAAAATTTTAATTAAATTAAATTATTTTTTTGATAACTTAAATACAGCTTCAAGTATTCGCTTTATAGATAGAGCAACAATTCTTAAAATTACAAAACCTATACCTAACCAACCTAATATTATTGCTATTGAAAGAAGGCTTGCTCCAAGATCTTTCTGTAGTAATTCTTCCATTAAATTTATTTTTAAAATTATTAAACTATTAATATTCTATTTATAAATTTTTTATATATAAAAATTTTTAATTAACTTTACTTATTTCTTATAAAATATATTAGATTTTAAAATAAAAATATTTTTGAAATATCAATAATAAATTTATATGCATCACTTTATAGTATTTCGCATATTTATTCTTTCATTTTTTATTTATGCTATCGGAAAAGATATTTATTAAGTTATCGTAAACCTCTTTCTCTACTTCCTTTAAACCAATTTAAAGAATTTAGTCTATTTTGTTCGTTAGTGTATATTGATATATTTTTAGGAATAACTCTTATTGTTTGTTGATTAGTTCCATTCCTTTCTTTAATGTTTAAAGACATAATGTTTTAGTTTTACTTTTACATAACTTTTTTAAATTTCAATATTTTTTTTGAAATTAAAATATCTTTCATTATCTTGTATTTATTGATACTAAATATTTAAAGTCATTTTATTCATGTTTCTCAACTTATTGACTTCTTTTTTAAGTGGGCTATATTTATAGTCAGATTTTTTTTGTTAATGATTACTGAAATTAATTCTTTTGATACATTTGTAGATGATCTTTTGGAATCTGACGAGCATATTCTAAAAGGAGAGCTTGATCTTCTATTAATGCAATACCTTTTTAATTCAATAGAGTTGGAGAATATACAATATTTAGTACCTGAAGAATTTACATATATTGCGGCATAGAAATTGTTAAAGTATTTTTATAACAAATTTTGGTATCCAGTTTTTGGGAAATTACTTCTCAAATTTGTTTATTTAATTGAGGGAAAAGATAAAGAAGATTTAGAATTAAATAAAATAAAAAAAGATTTAACAAATAAATAAATTAAATTTATAAATTCTAATATATCGAAAACAACAAAACTTATTCCTTATTCTTAGTTTTTGATCAAACATAGATGTAAAGACTATTTTAAAGTGAATAATTTTTATGAAGAATCAAATAAGATTTACTTAAAACCTTATACGGTTCACTATAGGAATTTTGAAAACATGAGGTTAGAAAATTGCTTTTATGCTTTTGATGCTTTCGAGGCAAGAACTTTAGCTATGGAATTTAATAGATATATACACGATCACCCTAATTGTATCGATTTAATTAGATGTGAAAATTAAAAAAAATTTTGAATCACTTTTATAAAATATTATTGATTATTCGTTTTTAATTCTTATCTTAATTAACGTCTTTTGATCCTGCAATAGCTAAGTCCTCCTGAAGTCTATTCTCACAAGATAAGACTCTTGACCAGCTTGGGAGTTGTTGCGTTGCTGGACTAGTTAAGAAATTCTCTGTTGCTGGTCTCAATAATTTAGCAAATTTCTGTACTGAAAGTTCTTCTTCATGCCTGTCATAGGGTATTTGATTAATAGCTGAATCAAGCCCAAATTGCTTAACTGTATCTTCCCCAACTCTTTTGTATAAAACTTCCAATGTAGAAAGTTGGGTATTTGTTAGAGTTTGCGCTTGATGTTCCATTAGTCCTCTTAAAATACTTGACAAAATCTCGGTACACATTCTTTGTAATCCTTCTTTAGATGAGGTTCCTATGATTTTGTGCTTATGGTCAAATAATCCTAGATCAACTTGAGCAATTTTCGATGTTCGTACATTTCTATATACTTCGGATAAAAGTCCTATTTCTAATCCCCAATCGCAAGGAATTCTTAAATTCATTGCAAGATCTTTTGTGAATGAAAATTCACCCGCGAGTGGGTAACGAAAAGATTGAAGATATTGCAAAAATGGTCCATTACCTACTAATTGTTCAAGGCTTGCAAGAAGTGGTCCAACAAATAATCTTGTGGCTCTTCCTTGTAATTCGTTCGTCTCTAATGATAATCGACTATAAAATGCCTTTACATAAGATAGTCCATATGAATCATCTAATAGTGGAAGTATCATTTTTGATGGATATAAAGGACTAAATGTTCTTATATCAGCATCAAATAAAGCAACAACTTCTGATTTCCTAGTCGCTACACCAATCCCTTGCCAAACAGCCCATCCTTTACCAGGAGTACCTAATAATTCGAGTCCATTCTTTTCTTGAAATTTTAATAACTCTATAACTGAAGGAGAATTAGTCCATTGCAAATGAACAGGAAATGGCATGGAGTCAAAAAAACATTTTGCTGTCTCAACTTGCTCAAATGATTTTGCTGATAATGCAATTACCAATTCATTTAATTCACTTAGATCTTTTAGTACTTCTCTAATATCTTTAAGTGCTTGTCTCTCAAATTCTTCATATAAACAAGGAATTAATATTGCAGTTGGTCTTTTTTTAAGTCTTTTATTTAATTCCTTCAATAAATCTTTACTGATACCATATTCATGAATTGTTGTGATTAACCCTTGTTGAAAGTCCATTTTCTATTTGATGTGCAGAATAGTGATAATAACTTCGATGGTTCTCAAAGAAATGCCAAATGATTCAGAGAAAAAATTAGATAGATTTAAGCTTAGGAAACTATTGGATAAAACATACCAAAACCATAATAGCGAAGAAATAAACATAATTTTTAACCAATTATTGCAGATTTTGGATGATTTCAGAGACAAATCAGAAAATGAAGAAAATAAAAATAAAATTCCTTGGGATCAATCTCATTCGGTTTTAATAACTTATGCAGATTCTATTCAAAAAAAAGGGGAAAAAAACTTGGTTACTTTGAATCAAATTCTTGATGAATTCTTTATAGATCTCACAAAAGTTGTTCATATTCTACCATTTCTTAATTCTACAAGTGATGGGGGATTTGCTGTCTCAAGTCATAAAACAATAGATCAAAGATTCGGGGATTGGAGTGATTTAAAACGTATATCGAAAAATCATATCTTGATGGGCGATTTAGTCCTTAATCATGTGTCATCATCTCACCCTTGGGTACAACAATTTATTAAAAGCCAAGAGCCTGGACTATCAAATATTTTTGCTCCCTCTGAAGATCTTAATTGGAAAAATGTTGTAAGGCCAAGAAGTTCTTCTCTCTTCTCAAAAATAAATACAAGCGATGGAGATAAAAAGGTTTGGACAACTTTTGGACCGGATCAGGTTGATGTGAATTGGCAAAATCCAAAGATGATATTGGAGTTTCTAAATCTGCTCATACTTTATTTGAATAACGGGATTAAGTGGTTAAGGCTAGATGCTGTAGGGTTTATATGGAAAGAACCTCGCACTACATGTCTTCATTTACCTAAAGCACATTTGATTGTAAAAATATTGAGAATAATTCTTTCTAATTTATCAACTAATGGAGTTTTAATAACTGAAACTAATGTTCCTCAAGAAGAAAATCTTTCATATCTTATTTCTGATGATGAAGCCCATATGGCTTATAATTTTCCACTTCCTCCGTTGGTTTTGGAGGCTGTCATTACATCTAAAGCAGATATATTAAATAAATGGATTAGTGATTGGCCAGAACTTTCACAAAATACGACTTTATTTAACTTTACAGCTTCTCATGATGGGATAGGTTTAAGAGCCCTTGAAGGACTAATGAGTGAAGATAGAGTTAAGGAATTATTAATAAATTGCGAAAAAAGAGGTGGTCTAGTAAGCCATCGAAGATTATCAAATGGTGATGATAAGCCCTATGAACTTAATATAAGTTGGTGGAGTGCAATGGAAGATTCAAGTAGAGATATAAGAAGATTTCAATATGAGAGATTTATACTCACCCAATTAATTGTAATGGTTTTAAAAGGTGTACCTGCTTTTTACCTCCCAGCTATTTTGGCTTCAGAGAACGATATTAAAACTTTTTCAATGACCGGAGAGAGAAGGGATCTTAATCGTGAAAAATTTATTATGGAAAAATTATTGTTAATTTTAAATAATAATTATTCATACGCATCAAAAAATATAAAATTTCTATCAAATGCAATGAAAATAAGGTCTTCACTAAAAGCCTTTCATCCTTCTTCTAAAATGTTGAGCCTTTCAAAAAATCGAAGTGACTTAATAGTTATTCGAAGAGGAGAGGGTCTTAATTCAATCTGGGCAATACATAACATTACAGACAATAAATTAAATTATTTGCTTGATGATCCAGAAATTTTAGATTCAATAGATTTCAATTTATACTTCAAGGATTATTTAACAGGTAATAAATATAGTAATTTGAATATTACGCTTAAACCTTTTCAGGTAATTTGGATAGGAATTTTATTTGATGTTTAAGAATGCAAAAATTTGGATAGTTACAGATGTGGATGGGACTCTTATGGACCATTCATATAATTTATCCCCTGCAAAGAAAACAATAAAGTTTCTCCAGAACTTAAAAATCCCTGTAATACTTTGTACAAGTAAAACTGCATCAGAAGTTGAGATTATTAGAAAAGATCTTAATTTAAGTGATCCTTACATAGTAGAAAATGGTGCAGCAATTTATGGAGAGAATGTTAAAGGTGATAAATGGGAAATTATCCTTGGTGAGAGATATCAATCTTTAGAGAAGATATTAAAATATCTTTCGCAAGAAGTTAATTTCCAACTTAAACCTCTTAATAATCTTTCAGACAAGGAGGCGTACGAATTAACAGGTTTATCAGGAGATTCTTTAATATTGATGCGGGACAGGCATTGGAGTATGCCTTTCTTAAATACTCCAATTGATATAGAAAAGAAATTAAATGTTCTCTGTCAAAAATATAAAGTGAAAATTTTTAGAGGTAATAGAATGAGTCATTTGCTTTCTGTAAATTCTGATAAAGGTAAAGCAATTAAAAAATTAATTCAATTTTCAAAAAATTATTCCGTTAAGATTATAGGTTTGGGAGATTCTCCGAATGATTTACCATTACTAAAAACTTCAGATTATAAGATAGTAATTCCAGGCATAAATGGACCGAATCAAACTCTTTTAAATGAGCTTGGCTCAATAAACTATATTACGGCTAAAGAGCCTAATGGATATGGTTGGCAAAAAGAGGTAACCAAATTAATTCAAAATTTAAATAATTTAAATAATTTAGAAATTAAATGAATAAAAAATTTAATCCTTTCAAAAATGATATTTTTCCAAAATTTATAAAAATAATTGGTTGGGATACAATTGAAGATTGGTCTTATTTCTGCGAAAAGAATGAATTTATTTCAATGATTGAAAGTTTTAAAGGAAACAATTTTAAAGAAGATTGGATTTGGGGGATTTTATTACCACTCTTAAGCCAGTCATATAAAATTTGTAGTTCTGATAAGAAAAGACAAATAATTGGAATTTCAGCATTACCTGGAACGGGAAAAAGTACTTTGGGTTTATTCCTTGAAAAGTTAAGTTTAAAATTAAATATTAAAATTAAATCTATTTCTATAGATGATTTCTATTTACCTAAAGAAGAAATGGTATTAGCGGTTAAAGATAACCCTTGGAATGTATCTAGAGGTTTCCCTGGAAGTCATTCCACTGATTTGATGAAAAAAAAGTTATACATATGGAAAGAGACAGGAGAACTTAATGTGCCAATTTATGATAAATCTCTAAATAAAGGGTTAGGCGATAGATCGTATTGGATAAATGATAGACCAGATTTGGTAGTGATTGAAGGATGGTTTTTAGGAGTAAGGCCATTCAATATTGAAATAAATGAAAATGAAAATGAAAAGATTTATCCCCCATTAAGTTCTAAAGAAAAGGCCTATAGATTAAAAATACAAAATAACTTAAAAGAATATATAGATATTTGGAAATTAGTTGATATGGTTTGGCATTTAAAACCTGAAAAATTTAATTATCTTAATTTATGGAAACGTCAACAGGAAAAAGATATGCTTTTGAAAAAAGGGGTATGTCTTTCTGAAGAGAATCTTGTTAATTTTTTAAGAATGTTAAACACAGCTATCCCTCAGCATAGTTTCGATAAAATTAAATCTAATTTTTTATTTACTATTGATCAAGAAAGAAAATTAATTAATTTAACTTCTAATTAATGTCTTTTTTTAACTAAATAATTATTCAATTAATAAAAAATAATAATAGTTAATAAATTCTAATTTAAATTAAACAATAAAAAGTTTGTAAATAAGTTCTTATTTATTATTTGGAAAATTAATTTTCTTAAAATTCTTAGAGAATAATTTAATTAAATTGTCTTCGACTCCAAATTTTTTATAAATATTTTTTTTTATATTGATATTATTCTAAAAGTTAATAAATTTCTAATGTATCATTTTGCTTCATTTGCAATAGGTGGATTTGTACCATCTGCAGCAATAGCAGGAGTTTTGCTTTTAGTAGGATTAGGTGGATTCTTTTATTTAGGTATTAAAGGTCCTACAGATTATTAAGTTAGCATTATGAGTTCTTTTTTAAGAATAAAATTATTATCTTTAAGTTAAACAAAATCATTATTATGGATTTAGGAACATTATTATTTGTAGTGAGCCTCCCATTTGTATTGTTAACAGCTTACTTCGGGACTAAAAATGACTTTTATGAGAGTGAAAACTATAAAGGCGATGGCTGTGCTCATGACGTGAAAAGGTAAATTAATACTTAACTACCTCCGTAAACGCAAGTCCATTTACTATCAAATTGCCATACAGGTCTATATATATCTTCAGTTATTTTAGTCCCTGCAATTTTACATGTTTCTAAATCCTTCATAGGTAAGGAATATATGGATGGGCTTGTAATACCACTCACTTCAGGTCTACCTCCCGGCCCTTGTCTATATGTTCCAATTACTAGCCAGTAATTAGCATACGCACCTGAAGTAAAACTATAAATTAATGTCGATAATATAGCTGCCTTAATAAATTTAACGTTTTTCATTTTTATTTTAATAATAACTGTTTAGGTACAAAAAATTGAATAAAGTAAATTCAGATATTAAATTAAGAATATACTATAGTTTTTAATTGGCTTATTTTAAGTATCTTATATATGGATTAATACAAGGATTTACTGAATTCTTACCTATAAGTAGCACAGCTCATTTAAAAGTTTTATCGTATTTTTTTGGTATAGATGATCCAGGGTCTTCATTATCTGCAATACTACAGCTAGGTAGTGTATTCGCTATTTTATTCTACTTTAGAAAAGATATCATTAATTCTATAAACTCTGGCAATAATAATTATAAACATTCAATAATTAGCAGTAGGATAATTAAGTCTTTATTAATCGGCTCTGCATCAATTTTATTCCTTGGCGGAATAATTAAAATATTTGTACCTTATTTTTCAGATTCAATTTTAAGAACAAATTTTTCTATAGCTGCAATGTCAATATTAATGGCTATATTGATGTTAATTGCGGATAAATCAAAACAAAAACAGATAACTTTAAGGAACCATAAATTATTAGATAGTTTTAAAATTGGCTTAGGTCAAGCTTTGGCAATCGTACCAGGTGTGTCTCGTTCTGGAATAACTATTTCAATTGCTTTATTACTAGGCTGGGAGAAAAAGGAAGCTGCTAAATTCTCATTTTTATTAGGCCTGCCAGCGATAAGCATAGCCGCGATTGTGGAAATTCTAGATTCATTAAATAGTAATGCTAATATTCTTTTTGGACCATTATTACTTGCTTTAATAACTACTTTTATAGTGTCTCTATTCTCTATAGACTTTTTGCTAAAAATTTTACCCCTTAATGGATTAAAAATATTTGCCTTGTATCGAATAATATTTGGAACAATAATTCTTGTAAGTTACTTTTAATTTGTTAACCAGAAATCTACTATTAATGTGATATTATCTAAATACTTTTATAAGAAAATGTATATTTTTAATTCTATACAATTAGGCGAGGTAGAAGTATCTAATCTGACCTTAGCGGTTCTTATTATTTTCTCATCTTTCACCTTCATTGCTGTTGGAATAAGTTCTTATAAACTATATAAATCTTTAATAAATAAAGATCTTAAAAATTAATAATCGGAACGGCGGGATTTGAACCCACGACCCCCACTACCCCAAAGTGGTGCGCTACCAAACTGCGCTACGCCCCGTATTGTTAATAATATATGCTTAAATTTTTAAATAAAATAGTTTTTTTGATTTTCATAATATTGTTTGTTATTTTATAACTAATAATTTACTTTATAAAAAATAAAATTGATTCAATATATTTAGTTAGTAGATTGTATTAATTAATAAAAAATTTTAATATTAGTAGTTTATTAAAAAAATTCTTATCTAATTTTTATAATTTCTTATTTAATTCATATCTATTATGAATATTTTTTTAGTTATTTTCAGTTTTATCTCTAATCAGTTGATAAATGACTAACTTATTATTTTATTGGTTCATTGCTTGATCTTAATACGCATTTGTCTATAGTCCAGTCAAAGTTATCCCAGATTGTTTGATTTAGTTTGTAATTAGACCCATCAAAATCTTTCAATTTAATATTTGTTGGAGCAGCAGAACAGTACTGACGACTTCCATCAACAGCTAAGTATTGTTGATGGTATTCTTCAGCGAAATAATATTGATTTACTTTTTTTATTTCGGTTTCGATAATACCTAAGTCATATTCTTTTAAACTTTCTTGGTAGCTTTTTCTGCTGTTAAATATAATTTCTTTATATTTATCATTCCTATAAAATATAGTAGAACGATATTGAGTTCCGATATCATTACCTTGTCTATTTTTTTGAGTGGGATTATGACATTCCCAAAACATTTTTAGTAAATCACTAATATCAATTTTATCTATCTCCCAAATTACTTTGACTACCTCTGCATGACCTGTGTATCCTCCACAAACTTCTTCATAGGATGGATTCTTCAAACTTCCACCTGCGTAACCAACAGAGGTAGTAACTACTCCTGGTAGTTTCCAAAAACATTTTTCAGCACCCCAGAAACATCCGCAGCCAAACAATATAGATTCCTCTCCATCCTCTACTTCTTTATAAATATCGGTATTCAAAATTCTGTGTTTTGTAAACTCTTTGTTGTTATTATCTTTATTCATGATTTTGTTAAGAAAATTAAGCATGATTTAGAATTATTTTAAGAATAATACTCATCTTAATAAATTTAAAAGTTTTATATCTAAATTTATTTAACTATTAACTATATTCAAGATTTTTAACAGCAACTTCTCTTTCCCAAAGGTTTTTATACAAGCCTTTCACTTTAATGAGATTGTCGTGGGTACCTTCTTGAACAATTTTCCCTTTATTCATTACAATAACTCTATCGCAAGTAGCGGCTACTGATAATTGATGACTAATCATAAGTATAGTTTTATTATTATTATTTCTTATTTCATTAATAATTCGTGATGCAGTTTTATTGTCTACGCTTGCAAGCGCATCATCTAGAACAATTACTGGAGCATCTATTAATAATGCTCTTCCTAATGCAGCTCTTTGCCTTTGACCTCCACTTAGGGTAATGCCTCTCTCGCCTACGAGAGTTTTAAACCCTTTTGGAAAATTATTCACATCTTCTAGAAGGCTAGCATTTGCAGCAGCTGTCTTAACTAATCTTCTAGGAGCTTTGGGTTCTCCAAATTTTAAATTTTCTGCAATGGTAGAGGTAAAGAGAAAAGCTTCTTGAGGGACAATAGCAATATTCTTTCTAAGATTATTAAGGCTTATTTTTTTTATGTCTACATTGTCAATGAACAGCTGCTCCTTATCTATTTCTATGGTTCTTCCTAAAGACTTTGCTAAGGTGGTTTTGCCGCATCCTACAGGACCAACAATAGCAACTAATTCACCAGAATTTATTTTGAAGCTAATACCATCTATCGCATTAAAATTCGCATCTTGATATCTGATTTTTAAATTTTTGGCTTCAATAATTCCTTTAACTTTTTTCTTAAAAACTCCACTATTTGGGTCATCTGTTATTTTTGGTTTGCTTTGAAGAATTTCTTCAATCCTGTCTAAACTTACTTGACCTAGTTGAAAAGTATTTAGTGTAAAGCCAAGTAAAGCAGTCGGGAATACTAATCTCTCTACATAAAGTATTAATGCAACTAATCCGCCGATAGTAATATATCCATTTTCTAGCTGAGATGTACCTAGTGCTAATAGTAATAATAAAGAAATTGAGGATATACCTTGTAATAAGGGAAACAATGTACTTGCAGTACGAGCAAGCTTAATAGCGGCATCTCTATAAGATTTGTTAAATTTGTTGAATTCCTTTTCCTCTGAATTCTCTTGTCCGTATATTTTTATAGCGCTAATTCCAGATAAATCTTCTTGAATTAGATCACTTAACTTAGAAAGTGATTCTTGTTGTAATTTTCTTTGGTTTACCATTCTGCCGCCAAACATTCCAACAATTCCTAGTATTATTGGGAATATCATCAAAGCAGTAATAGTCAGTAATTTATTTATTACGAACATTGAAGGTATGGTGAGCGAATAAGCAAGAATAATATTACAAAGGCTCAAGACTGTGAAACCAAGTAATCTTCTAACATTTTCTACATCACTTGTGGCTCTACTGATAATGTCACCACTACCTTTCTTTTGTACCCAATCAGGATCTTGCAAAAGTAGATGATCAAAGATCTTTTGTCTTAAATTAACTTCAACTTTCCTCCCTATTCCAAAAACTATTTGTCTAGAGGACAATCTTATAACCGCCATCAATGTGGCTAACATAATCAACCAAATTGATTTTGAAATAATGAACTTACTAGAAAAACCATTCTGTAATTGATCAATAATGCTCTTTACTTCTAACGGAATAATTACGCTTAAAACATTTACAACTAATAATGATAAAGCTCCAATAATTAATTCTCTTTTATATGGTCTTAAATATTTAGTTATTATCTTTATATTTTGATTTTGCATTTAAAATTTCCAATAAGATTAAGATAATGTTTCATTTTTAAATTTGTGAGCTAATTTTATAAAGATAAGCTTTTTTTACTATGAATGATGAACAAATTCATCCTTTGCATGACTCAGACAAAGATATTATAGATTCATTAATTGTAAAGACATCACCAGATGATTTTGATTTAATAAACTTAGCAAGATTAATTAATAGATATAAAGGATTTCAGGGAGAAAAAGAACTTAAAAATGATTTAGAAAAAACTTTAAAATTCTGGAACATATCAAAAGAAGAACTATTTTTAAAAACTAGAATAATATGGAAAAATAACTTTAGACCTTCTAACACAACAAAGAACTTAGTAGGTTCAGGTTTTGATACCTCTAACTAATTCAAATTTATATTCTTTTATAAATGAAAAACAGTTTAAAAATCAGTGAAATGCTTGAAAACTTGTTGAGAGGTATTGATCTTGATGAGTCTAATGCTAGAAGTTTAATGAGCTCTTGGCTTTTAGAAGATATATCTCCTGTTCAAACAGGAGCTTTACTAGCAAGTTTGAGAGCCAAAGGTGCATCTGGGACGGAATTATCAGCGATGGCAGAAGAACTTCTTAATTCTTGTCCTCTTCCAATAAAAAGACCTGATATGTTTCTGGTAGATACTTGTGGCACAGGGGGAGATGGGGCAAATACATTCAATATTTCAACAGCTGTTGCCTTTGTCTCTTCTGCATGCGGTGTAAATGTAGCTAAGCATGGTAATCGCAGCGCAAGTGGAAAAGTTGGTTCTGCTGATGTTTTACAGAACTTAGGATTAAATTTAAATGCTCCACTAGAAAAGGTTATAAATGCTTTAGAAGAAATAGGTATTACTTTCCTTTTTGCACCTGTTTGGCATAAATCGCTTGTTAAATTAGCTCCACTTCGAAAAGAATTAGGAGTTAGAACAATTTTTAATCAATTAGGTCCACTTGTAAATCCCCTTAAACCAAATGCGCAGGTCTTAGGTGTGGCCTCTGAATCCCTTTTACTTCCTATGTCAAATGCTCTTAAAAATATTGGATTAAGAAGGGCTGTTGTAGTGCATGGTTATGGAGGTCTTGATGAAGCTTCTCTTGAAGGAAATAATAAAATTATTTTTATAGATAATGGGGAACTAAAACATTCTATTATTAATATTTCTGATTTTAATCTTTCAAATTCTAGTAATAAAGAGTTAGTGATAGCAGATACTAATAATAGTAAGCAAATTCTAGAGTCTGTTTTAAAAGGTGTAGGGAACAAATCTCATCTTGAAGTAGTCGCTCTAAACGTTGCGTTAGTTCTTTGGGTGGCAGGAGTTGAAGATAATATTAAAGAGGGTATAAATATGGCATTATCTATTTTAAAAAAGGGAGAGGCATGGGATAAGTTTCTTAAACTTAAAAATTATTTAGAGGTGTGAGTTAAATTTAAACCAATGGATAAATCTTTTAAAAAAAACGCAAAACTAATTCTTCAAAATGGTTTGGTTTTTAAGGGATTTTCATTTGGAGCTGAAGGACAGGCTATTGGCGAAGTTGTTTTTAATACAGGTATGACTGGATATCAAGAGGTGATGACAGATCCTAGTTATTTTGGCCAATTACTTACTTTTACATATCCAGAAATAGGTAATACTGGAATTAATTATGATGATTCAGAGTCTTTAGATAATGTAGTTAGGGCAATAATAGTAAGAAATTATTCGAACAATACTAGTAATTGGAGATCAAAAGTCTCTTTAACTGAATGGATGCTCAAAAACAATATAATTGGTTTGTGCGGGATTGATACAAGAGCTTTAGTAAAAATTTTAAGAAATAATGGATCTATGAATGGCATTATTACAACGGAAGCATTAACTTTTGATGAATGTATGCATTTACTTGATAAATCCCCAAAAATGTCAGGTTTAAATTTAGCTGAAAAAGTCAGCACAAAGAAAAGATATATTTGGAGTGATACATCTCAACCAAATTTTGATATTAGGCGTCAAAAGTCCATATCGAAGGAATTGAAGGTAGTAGCAATTGATTTTGGCATAAAAAAATCAATTTTACAGAGATTAATTTCTCACGGTTGTGAAGTTGTTGTTTTGCCAGCGAATTCATCTATTGGAGAAGTCTTAGGTGAAAATCCAAACGGAGTCTTTTTTTCGAATGGACCAGGTGATCCATCCACTGTGAAAAAGGGTATAAAACTTGCTAAAGCTTTGATGGATATCGGTACTTTGCCAATGTTTGGGATCTGTCTTGGACATCAAATTTTTGGTTTGGCACTTGGTGGGCAAACTTATAAATTACAATTTGGCCATCGTGGTCTTAATCATCCCTGTGGTAACGAGAATATTATTGAAATTACTAGTCAAAACCATGGTTTTGTAATTGATGGAAAATCCTTATCTCAAGATAAAGTTGAGATAACTCATTTTAATTTAAATGATAAAACTGTAGCTGGTTTAAAAGTAATTGATAAGCCTATTTTTAGTGTTCAATACCATCCTGAAGCAAGTCCTGGACCTCATGACTCCGATTATTTATTTAGTAATTTTGTTTCTCTAATGTTAGAAAGATGTTGACATCTTCAATTCTTTTGATTTGATAGTTACATTTGATAAATTATTTTGGAGGATTAAATCATAGAAGACTTCCAAAGACTCACCGTTTCTCTTAGAGGAAACGTCGCAGTAAAAACAAAAATTATTATTTTTAGTTTTACTGGACAGTTAGATGCTTTTTCTGAAAAGCAGTTCAAGACCTTTGTTACAAGTAATCTTGAAGAAAATCCGCTCCCTTTCATAATCGATCTGTCTAAGATTGATTTCTTAGATTCTTCTGGTTTAGGTGCACTTGTTCAAACTGCTAAAGAATGTAAAAAACTTAAATTAAAATTTTCTGTTATTGGCAATTCTAGAGTTGGACAAACAATTAAATTGGTGAGATTAGGGGATTTCTTAAATTTAGAATCAAGTTTGGAGGAGGCAATTTCTAAATTAAAAATTTGACAGATTGGATTCAAAATCAAATGCCCTCTGGTAATCCAGAAGAAATAGGCGTAATACAACTTGCATGGTTAGGTGATTCAATCTGGGAACTTCATCAAAGGCTAAAATATATCCATATGCCTATTAAATCAAAGGATTTACATTTACATGTAGTTAACGAAGTTAAGGCAAATTCACAAGTTAAATCTTTAAAATTAATAGAACCCTTATTAAGCTCTTCAGAGATAAACTTGATTAGGAGAGCAAGAAATAAAACTAAAAGATGTCCAAAATCTTTAGATCCATCGATCTATGCTCAGGCAACTGGCTTTGAGACACTCATTGGTTGGTTATTTTTAAAAGATCCAAAAAGATTATCTAAAATCTTTGAATACTTAGAAAATCAAAAACAAACGAAGAGGCCATTATGAATCGCAGAATGAAAAATAAATTTAATAATGACTCTTCTAATAACCAGAAAAAAGATTATTCATTAAAAAAAGATAAAAAAAATCTAAATAAAAATAATAAATATGACAAAGATAATTATAGAGTCTCTCTCAACTCAAGAGATGGCAATAAAAATAAAGTTAAAAGAGATAACAAAAATAAATATATTAGAGATCATAATCAATTAAGGGAAAATAACTTAAATGATCTTATTTGGGGAAAACATTCTGTTTTGTCTGTTTTAGAGTCTAAAAGTCCTATTAATAGAATTTGGTGTACATCAGATATTCGCTCCTCAGAAAAATTCTTCATATTGCTAAAAGAAATTAAAAGTAAAGGTGTTTTAGTTGAGGAAGTTCCATGGTCTAGGATTAGTCAAATTACTGGTGGAGGAGTTCATCAAGGAATTGTTTTACAAAAGTCTTATTCTCAAACAACATCTTTAAAGGATTTAATTGACTCTTCGAAAGCAAAGTCCTCACGTCCTTCATTAGTATGTCTTGATGGAATAACTGATCCCCATAATGTTGGAGCAATTATAAGATCAGCCGAAGCGTTAGGATGTCAAGGAATTATTATTCCACAAAGGAGATCAGCTGGCTTAACAGGTACAGTTGCTAAGGTCGCTGCAGGTGCTTTGGAAAATATAAAGATTAGTAGGGTTGTTAATCTAAATAGGGCGCTTTCGGATTTGAAAGAAGAGGGTTTTATGATAGTTGGATTATCATCAAAATCTACGGTTAATATAACGGAATTTAAAGAGAAATTACCTTTAGTTATAGTAATTGGCTCTGAGAGTAAAGGATTATCATTATTAACTCAGAAAAATTGTGATTTTTTATTAAAAATACCAATGAGTGGCAAAACTCCCAGCCTTAACGCATCAGTTGCAGCTGCTATATCAATTTTCCAGCTTTCTAAGAATTTCTAAAAAAATTAATTAGATAAAAACTAACTATTTAAAGCCAATTATTGTAATTTCAATACATAAACCCTCCAATAACGGAATAAAATTGGAAAAAATTCAAATTTTTGTATAGAATTTAACAAACTTACGCGGTCTTCAAAGGCCTAACCGAATTGATTAGAAATTTTGGAAACAAATTAGGCTTGGCTTGGTGGGCTAAAGTTGAGACTAAAAGTCCTAATGCTATTTACTGGTATGGTCCTTTTTTGACAAAAAGTAGTTTAAAGCAAAAACTTAGCTTTTTTATTAAGGATTTATCAGACGAAGGCTCAGGCGATATTAAACACGAATTAATTCGTTGCAAAAGAACTGAACCTTTAACTATTTATTAATTGGTAACTCAAGTAAATTGGAACAAACGTTTTTAATATGAATTTTTCTGATTTTCGTAGCAAAATTAAAGATAAGAAAACTTCTGTCAAAGAGCTAACAATTGATTTTCTAAAAAAGATAGAAACTTACAATCCTAAATTAAATGCCTATATTACAGAAACAAAAACTCTTGCTCTTAAACAAGCAGACAATATTGATAAAAAAATTGAGAATAATGAACCTCTTCCACAGTTAGCTGGTTTACCAATAGCTATAAAGGATAACTTGTGTACGAAAGGAATTCTTACCTCCTGTTCGAGCAATATGTTGAAAAATTTTATTTCTCCATATGAATCTACTACAACAAAAAGTTTATGGGATTCTGGAGCGGTTTGTTTAGGTAAAACAAATTTAGATGAATTTGCAATGGGAAGTTCTACAGAGACTTCTGCATATGGAGTTACTTCTAATCCATGGGATTTTGATAGGGTTCCCGGTGGAAGTTCTGGAGGTAGTGCAGCCTCAGTGGCAGCTGGATTATGTCTAGCATCTATAGGCTCTGATACTGGAGGTTCAATTAGACAACCTGCATCATTTTGTGGAGTTGTAGGATTAAAACCTACTTATGGGAGAGTAAGCAGGTGGGGATTAATAGCTTTTGCGAGTTCATTGGATCAAATAGGTCCAATAACTAACAACGTATCTGATGCAGCAGAATTGTTATATGTTATTTCTGGCAAAGATCCATATGATTCAACTTCTCTAGATGCACCAGTACCAAACTATTTAATGGATTTAGATAAATCTATTAAAGGATTAAAAATAGGATTAATCAATGAATGTTTTGAACATCCTGGTTTAGATCCAGAGGTTAAATTATCAGTATTAAATAGTATAGAAATTTTCAAATCTCTAGGAGCTGAAATAGGTAAAATCAATTGCCCGAGATTTAATGATGGGATTGCTACTTATTATGTAATTGCGCCTTCTGAAGCATCGGCAAATTTAGCAAGATATGACGGCGTTAAATATGGTTTTAGATCGGTTAATTCCGATAATTTAGATGATATGACCTCTAAAACTAGATCTCAAGGTTTTGGAGATGAAGTTCAAAGAAGAATCTTAATTGGAACATATGCTCTTTCGGCAGGTTATAGTGATGCCTATTATAAAAAAGCTCAAAAGGTTAGAACTCTCATAAGGAATGATTTTGATAATGCCTTTAAAAAATTTGATATATTGTTAACTCCTACTTGCCCAACAACGGCATTTTTAAAAGGTGACTATGTTAATGATCCTCTTTCAATGTATTTATCAGATCTATTAACAGTGCCTGTTAATTTAGCTGGACTTCCTGCTATTAGCATTCCTTGCGGATTGGATAAAAAAGGATTACCTATTGGATTACAATTAATAGGTAATGTTCTAAAGGAAAACATAATACTTAATGCTGCTAATGTTTTTGAAAAAGAACTTAATTTTTCACCAACAAGACCAGAATTACAAACTTAAATTAAACGTTAATTTCTTTTATTAAATATAGAAATTTTTAAATATTTCATTATCTTATAAATAATAAGAAAGAAAAAATGGGATTTGTTCCAATACATAACCATAGTGATTACAGTCTTCTTGATGGAGCTAGCCAAGTATCTAAAATTGTTGAAAGGGCAAATGATTTAGGAATGGATAGTATTGCTTTGACTGATCATGGCGTTATGTATGGAGTTTTAGAATTAGTAAAAAACTGTAAGAAATTTGGTATTAAACCTATAATTGGCAACGAGATGTATATTATTAATGGTTCTATAGATGATCCACAACCTAAAAAAGAAAAAAGATATCATTTAGTAGTTCTTGCTAAAAATCTTGTAGGTTATAAAAATCTTGTAAAGCTTACTTCTATTAGCCATCTGAAAGGCATGAGAGGAAGAGGGATTTTTTCAAGACCATGTATTGATAAAAGGTTGCTTAAGAAATATAAGGAAGGGTTAATAATTTCAACAGCTTGCTTAGGAGGTGAAATACCTCAAGCGATTTTAAGAGATAGATTAGATGTAGCTGAAAATACTGCTAGTTGGTATAAAGAACAATTTGGAAGCGATTTTTACTTAGAGATTCAAGATCATGGATCTGTCGAAGATAGGATAGTAAATGTTGAAATTGTAAAAATAGGAAAGAAACTTGGAATTAAAGTCATCGCTACTAACGATGCACATTATTTATCCAAAAGAGACGTTGAAGCCCATGATGCTTTGCTATGTATTTTGACAGGAAAATTAATTAGTGAACAAAAAAGATTGAGATATACAGGTACAGAATATATTAAAAGTGAGGAAGAGATGCTTGGTCTTTTTAATGACCATATTGAGGCAGAAGTGATAAAAGAAGCTGTAAATAATACCAACGAAATATCAGAAAAAGTTGAAGAGTTTGAATTATTTGGGAAATACAGAATGCCTAAGTATCCTTTAAGTCATAACCAAAAAGCTATTGATTATCTAAAAGACGTATCTGAAACTGGACTGTTAAAAAGACTTGGAAAATCATTTTATGGTGATATAAGTGAGACGTACAAGAATAGATTAAGTACGGAGCTTAAAATAATAGAGGATATGGGGTTCCCTGATTATTTTTTAGTAGTATGGGATTATATAAAATTTGCAAGAGACAATCAGATACCAGTTGGTCCTGGTAGAGGCTCTGCTGCTGGCTCTTTAGTAGCTTATTCTCTACAAATAACTAATATTGATCCAGTTAAACATGGATTATTATTTGAGAGATTTCTAAATCCTGCTAGAAAGTCAATGCCTGATATTGATACTGACTTTTGTATAGATAGAAGAAATGAAGTAATTGATTATGTAACTGAACAATATGGAGAGGATAAAGTTGCCCAGATAATTACTTTTAATAAAATGACTTCAAAAGCAGTATTGAAGGATGTAGCAAGAGTTTTAGATATACCTTATGGAGAGTCAGATAAATTAGCTAAATTAATTCCGGTAGTTAGGGGAAAGCCTTATAAACTTAATGAAATGATTGATTCGAATACGCCTAGTACTGAATTTAGAGAAAAGTATATTAATGATCCTAAAGTTAAAAGATGGATAGATTTAGCAATCAGAATTGAAGGTACAAATAAAACCTATGGAGTACATGCTGCAGGGGTTGTTATAGCCTCAGAGCCTCTGGATAACCTAGTTCCTCTTCAAAGGAATAATGAGGGTCAGATAATTACTCAATACTCTATGGATGATATTGAGTCATTAGGGTTATTAAAGATGGATTTTTTAGGTCTTAAAAACCTTACTATGATAGAAAAGACAGTTTCATTAATAGAATCTTCCACTGGAGAAAAGATTAATATAGATACACTACCTGAAAATGATAATAAAACTTTTGATCTTATAGGTAGGGGAGATTTAGAGGGTATTTTTCAGCTTGAATCATCAGGAATGAAGCAGGTTGTAAAAGATTTCAAGCCAAGTTCACTTGAAGATATTTCATCTATTTTAGCCTTATATAGACCTGGACCTCTTGATGCTGGTTTAATACCAAAATTTATCAAGAGAAAGAATGGTAATGAGAAAATAGATTTTCCACATCCTTTTACAGAGTCTATTCTTAATGAGACTTATGGGATTATGGTATACCAAGAACAGATCATGAAGATTGCTCAAGACTTAGCGGGATATTCACTAGGTGATGCTGATTTGCTAAGACGAGCGATGGGTAAGAAGAAAGTCTCTGAGATGGTTAAACATAGAAATATTTTTGTCGAAGGTTCTATGAAAAAAGGGGTAGAAAA
>CAYSSQ010000009.1:0-41794 GCA_964433825.1 uncultured Prochlorococcus sp.
TGGTTAAACATAGAAATATTTTTGTCGAAGGTTCTATGAAAAAAGGGGTAGAAAAAAAAATTGCTAATGATCTCTTTGATCAAATGGTTTTATTTGCTGAATATTGCTTTAATAAAAGTCACTCAACAGCATACGGAGCTGTTACTTATCAAACTGCATTTTTAAAGGCTCATTTCCCCGTGGCATACATGGCTGCTTTATTGACCGTAAATTCAGGATCCACAGATAAAATGCAAAGATACATCTCCAATTGTTATTCAATGGGAATAGAAGTTATATCTCCAAGCATTAATTTATCAGGAATTGATTTCACCATTAAAAAGAACCAAATATTATTTGGATTATCTGCGATTAAAAATTTAGGTGATTCCGCAATAAGAAATATAATTGAGAACAGAAAACAGTTTGGATACTTCAAATCATTAGAAGATCTATGTGATAGGTTACCTGTAAATTTATTAAATAAAAGAAATCTTGAATCTCTTATTCATTGCGGATGTCTTGATGAATTTTCTTTAAATAAAAATAGAGCTCAATTATTAGCTGATCTTGAAAATATTATTGATTGGGCATCTTCTAGACATAAGGATCGAATCTCTGGGCAAGGAAATTTGTTTGATAATAATAGCAATGATGATGTTACTAATATTTCCTTCACTAAGACAAAAAAAGTAGATGATTATTCTCTTGTTGAAAAATTAAGATTAGAAAAGCAATTATTAGGATTTTATTTATCTGATCATCCTCTTAAACATTTATCAAAACCTGCTAAGTTAATTTCTCCCATAAGCATATCAAATCTTGAAGATTTCAAAGATAGGAGCAAGGTAAGCCTAGTAGGGATGATTCCTGAAATAAAGCAAATCACTACTAGGAAAGGCGATAGAATGGCAATTATTCAGTTAGAAGATCTTTCCGGCTCTTGTGAGGCTGTTGTGTTCCCAAAGACATATGTTCGTTTATCTGAATTTTTACTTACAGATACCAGACTATTAATTTGGGGCACTATCGATAAGAGGAGTGATAAAACTCAATTGATAATTGATGATTGTAGAGAAATTGATAATCTAAAATTGTTAATTATTAATCTTAAATGTTCTCAAGCTTCTGATATTAGAATTCAAAATAAGATAAGAGAATGTTTAGTGAAATTTAAAGCAGATAAAGAAAAATGTGGTATTAAAACTCCTGTATTGGCTGCTGTAAAATCTGATGATTCGATTACTTATGTAAAATTTGGAGATCAATTTTGTGTTGGAGATATTACAGGTGCAGCTAAACTTTTAGAATCAAATTCATTTCAAGTTAATTTAAGGTCTCTTGTTTCCTAATTAATTATTCTTCGAAGTTTTGAGAAGCAGGTCTGAAAGCAGATTTTGCTCTTTCTATATTTAAGGGTATATTTTCAACTCCAAGAAAACTACCAGGCTCTTTATCCCAGCTTGCTGATAGAATTCCAAAGCTTAATCCCCCTAAACCAAGTATAAAGAAAAGTGCTGATATCGCAATTGTTGATGAAGGTGGTATTTCTGCAATATTCTTTGTGACAATAAAATAACTACCTACAAATACCGACATTCCTAGGATAGTTGGTATACCTGCGGTAACAATTATTCTTCGTGCCATTCTATCGGCAACATATTTAGGAATCCCTTGTGAGGCGGTTTTGGTTTTTAGGTTTACTTGCTTATCTATCTTTACAGCTTTACTGAAAGCATTACTATTCGATATTAACTTCTTTTTTGATTTATTTTTTTTGGACGATTTTTTTTTCATTAGACTAAAGAGTTTATCCTCTTATTCCTAACTTTTTAACTAAATCTGCATGAGATTTAGCGTCTTTTGATTTAATGTAGGTAAGTAATCTTTTTCTTTTACCGATCATTTTCAATAAGCCTTGCCTTGATGCGTAATCATGAATATTTCCCTGTAAATGATCGCTTAACTTTGTAATCCTTTGGGATAACATTGCAACCTGAATTTCTACTGAACCAGTATCTGTAGGATGAACTTGATGACTCTTAATAAGTTTTTGTTTTTCTGCAGTATCTAAAGACATAATATTTTTAATGCTTAATTATATAATACTATGTTAATGGTAATAATTTGATTAGTTTTTCTCTATTAATTTGAGAGATTTTTTGAAGAGATCTTCAAAAGTTACTTTCGTTTCCTTTTTTATATTTTCTTGATCCTCTATTAATTCTTTCATGATTGTATTAATAGTATTTTGAATATCTTTTTTGGGAAAATCTAAAGAATTTAGAGCTATTCTTATATCTTCAATCAGTATTTCTAAATCACTATTAATTATTAACTTTGCTTTATTAACTTGCTTACCGCTGTAATTTTTAGATTTGATTTTGTTACTTAATTCTAGAATTATTCTTTCTGTCATTTTCAGTCCTATTCCAGGAACTGAATTTATAAATTTTCTATCTTCAGTTGACAATGCATTAATTACTTCAGTTAAAGAATATTTGCTAAACAAAGACATTCCAATCTGGGGGCCAACACCTTTTACATTTATCAAATCCCTAAAAAAGTCTCTGTCTTCTTTATCTCTAAAGCCGTAAAAAGATTCAGAATCCTCTCTTTTTACATGATGAAGCCATAGGGTAACTTCCTTTTTATAATCATTCTCTATTAAAAATGGGGTTTGAATCTCAAAACCAATACCTTGGCAATTTATCAAAACATAAAATTTTTGATTGTTTAACCAAGAGCAAATTGATTCACCTCTTATCCAACTTATCAATTAACCACCATCAACCTGACAACCTATTAATGCTCCCGCAGTGCCCCCCGCAGGAACAGCCCAAAATCTATCTTTACCTCTTGAACTTGATAATGCTAAACCAGCTCCAAGTAAACCTCCAATAACTGAACCTTCTGAGCAGTCGTTATTATCAACTTTTCGTGTTTGAGCTCCATTACAAGGGATTTCTACATCAACCTCAAAACTTTTTACATATCCTGGATTTGATTTGGTCCCAGGAATATATTCTTCCCTATATTCAGTTCTAGTGCATGTAACAGCTCTTGGAGTATTAGCCAAAAGAGCTTCAAATGGGAAAATACTAAAAAGTGTTAAAAGAAGAATTTTCATAATTCAATAATCTAGATACTTTAATTTTAGGCTTTTTTGGGATTTTTGCTACTTGAAATAATAGTTCCTAATAATACAAATATTGAACCTACTATAAAGTTTGAATTAATATTTTCATCAAAGAGGTATATTCCCCATAAAGAACCAAATAAAACTTGTAAATAATTTATAGATGCTGCTTGTGAAGCCTTAAGTTTTTTTAAACCTAGCGTTAAAAAAGTTTGCCCAAGTTGTGTAAATACACCTATTCCTAAAATCCAAAATAAATCTTGAATTTGCGGCGTAACCCAGACAGTAAAAACAACTGGGCTAAGAGTTATTAGAGAAATAAAGGGAAAATACTTAATTATTATAAAAATATCTTCTTTTTCTGATAATTTTTTTACAGCTATGTAAGCTAGCGCAGTACATATAGAGCCTATAAGTGCAATGATTATTGAAAATTTAGTTATCTCATTAACTGAGTCAGAAAATTGGTATGGATTTAAAATTACTATTATTCCTAACCAGCCTAATATTAATGCGATAAATATATTTCTGCTAAATTTTTCGTTTATAAAAATGCTTGCAAAAATCCCAATAAATATTGGATATGTATATTGAATAACTGTTGATATGCTCAAAGGCATATTTTTTATTGCGTAAAAAATACAAAGGAGAGCAATAGTTCCTAATATTCCCCTTAAAATAAGAAGTTTTTTATTATTTCCCCAGGGATTTATATTTTTTTTATTAATTATTATTGATGTAATTATTAAACTGAATAAAGATCTAAAAAAAACTAATTCATATATTGATATCTCTGAATCAACTTTCTTGACGCATATAGTCATTAGACTAAAAAAAAATGAAGCAAAAAGAAGGTATGATTTGTCTTTTAAATTAAATTCTTTTAATTTTTTACGAATAAATTTCATTTATTAAATTGTTATTTGTGAATTTAAGTAGATTCTTTGAAAATAATGATCTATAACATAAACAATCTATTGAGAATTGCAGAAAATACTTTATGGTTCCTTCGCTCCATCCAAGTACAATCCAAGAAGTAAAAGACAAATCTGATATTGTCGATGTTATATCGGAACATATTGTTTTAAAGAAAAAGGGTAAAGAATTTGTCGGGATCTGCCCTTTTCATGATGATAATAAGCCATCAATGACAGTCTCACCAGCAAAGCAATTTTATTATTGTTTCTCATGCGGTGCTGGTGGTAATTCTATAAAATTCTTAATGGAGTTTACTCGAAATAATTTTTCTGATGTTGTTTTAACGTTGGCAAGAAAAAATGATATTGAGGTTAAAACGTTAAATGGTCCTCAACAAGAAGACTATAAAAGGCAATTAACGAAAAGAGAGGCACTCTATAAAGTTTTGAGAATATCAAAAAATTGGTTCAAGTCCCAATTAAATAATGATAGAGGTTTGTTTGCATTAGAGTATTTGAAAAAAAATAGAAAATTAAATCATTCAAGTATTGATGATTTTGAAATAGGATATGCCCCTAATTCTTGGACTGATTTATATGATTATTTAACTAAAGTAGAAAAATTCTCAAAGGAAATAATTTTAGAAGCCGGATTAATTATTTCAAAAGAAAATGAGAATAAAGTTTACGATAGGTTTAGAAATCGTCTGATTGTTCCAATCTTTGATCCTCAAGGAAGAGTGGTTGCTTTTGGTGGCAGAAGCTTAGACGGAAGTGAGCCCAAATATTTAAATTCTCCTGAATCAGAGGTTTTTGAAAAAGGAAAATTATTATTTGCATTTCACAAAGCATCAAGTAATATCAGAAAAAAAGATAGAGCTATAGTTGTTGAAGGTTATTTTGATGTTATTACGCTCCACTCAAAGGGAATAATTAATTCGGTTGCTTCACTTGGAACGGCACTTAGCAAATATCAGATTTCTCAATTATGTAGATGTACAGATAATAAAAATATAATTATTAATTTTGACTCTGATAATGCTGGTATAGCAGCAACTAAAAGAGTTATTTCAGAGGTTGAAAGTTTATCTTTAACACAACAAATAAATTTAAAAATACTTCAACTTAAAAATTATAAAGATCCAGATGAGTATTTAACTGATAATTCTGCTGATGATTTTAGAAATTTAATTGATAATGCGAGTTTTTGGATAGATTGGGAATTAGATCAAATTTTTTTAAATAAAGATATTTCTAAAGCAGAGAATTTTCAAAATGTAGTATCATCTTTGGTTAAATTTCTAAGTAAATTAACTATTTCTTCTACTAGAACTCATTATCTACAAAAGGTCTCTGAGAGATTAAGTATGGGCCAAGCACGATTAGCAATTAAATTTGAAGAAGATTTAAGAAAGCAAGTTAAAGGTTTTAGGTGGCATGGAAGATCTCAAAAATTTGAACTTCCTAATGAAATTAGTCAGAAAGAAAAGAATGAATCACAAGTAATATTTTATTATTTACATTGTCCAGAATTGAGGATATTTATAAGACAACAATTGTTAAAAAGAGAAATTCAAAACTTTTCTATTGAGCATCATCGAAAAATATGGTCATCTATTTCAACTATTGAAGAAGATTTATTTGGAAAAGATTACTTAGTAGCAATTAACGATAAATCAAACCTCAAGCTAACTAGCGAATTTATTAAATTTGATTTGCTTTCTGCTCTTCAAGATTTTTTAGCTATAAATAATCATGAAATAATCGATAAAATTGGAATTTATATTAATCCTAATGAATTATTTCTAACAACTCTAAATAATGCAAAAAATAATTTATTGGGAACATTGTCTCTTTTAGAAAGATATAAATCATTAAAACGTTGTAGGCATCTAATATCATCATGGAGCTCTCAAAGGCTTCAAACTCTTGAGAATTGTATCTCTATACTAATCAAGAATGATTTATCAGATACTTCAGATTCTACAAGGGAAATAGATGACCTTTTTAAAGACTTAAATTCTGATGCATTGAAATTTCAAGAATTATATTATCTTGAAAGACAACATATAGTTTCTCTCGATAAGCAGAGATGTGGAAATTATGCTTTGAATAACTAATATTATTTTTTATAAACAGTATTTTTTAATGGCCTTTTTAACCGTAAAAGGTCTATCTTCCATAACATAAGCTTCTATTTCCTTACTTAGTTTTCCTGATATTTTTACTGATTCTTTTAATGCTTTTAGTTTACTTGGATGGATCTTTTTATCTATATCTTTTATTATTCCTGTAGGATTATTATCATTGCAACCTTGAGCAAGATGAGTGGCTTCATGCCTCAATGCTCTTCTTAAATATAATTTTGTTTTATGATTTTCATTGTTTTTAATATTGACACTTTCTTTGTAATTGGATAAATTCTTTGCATTTTCTGTGCAGATAACTATTTCTTTCTCTCTCTTCTTATGGAATCCAACAAATTGATTACCTATTAGGCATAGAGCTGTATTTTCTTCAATTGTATAATTTGCATTTTTTATCAGTTCTATTATTTCCTTATCTACTTGACTCATGAATAAAACAAATTCCATTTTAATTATCTTTTAAATAATTATAGTTGGAATCCCTTTAAGGTTAGTAGTTGATGTACCACTTAATAGATTTTTATTCATTCTCCAGTTTTGCTTCCTTTTGGTAATACACCATGTAATTGCTTTATTATCAAATTTTTCATTTAGAGCATCTATTGTTCTTATTAGATTATCTTCCTTTAATAATTTTTCTTCAGAGAAGGAGGTGTTAATAGATTTTTGCAGGTAATCATAAGTCGTTAGTTTTTGCATTATGACTCCAGCTTTTGCTAATTTATATTCAGGATTATATATCTCTTTTGCTAATTCTAAAACAATCTTTAAAATGATATTTGTTTTATTCGTAGGTTCTATTAGATTCTTATAAGCACTTTTTTGATAATTATAATTGGAATAATGACTTGTTCTTGTAAATACAATGATAGTAGAGGTTTGTAAGTTTTGAATTCTCATTTTCCTTGAGGCTTTAATTGTATAGATCGCTAAGGCTTGCTTTAAATCTTCTTCTTTTGTGATAGGTTCTCCAAAGCTACGGCTTACTCTTATTTCTTTTTTTGTCTTTTTAATATTTTCTATTGGGAGACATTTATATCCTCTTAACTCTAATTGAATACGTTTCCCTACTATTCCTATTTTTTTTGTTATTTCATATGTATCCATCTCTTTAAATTCTTTAGCATTCTTTATCCCTTTGCTCCTTAACCATTTAGAAGTTTGATCGCCGATCCCCCAAATACTTTCTACTTTAACTCTTTTAAAATAATCATCTGCATTTTGTAGATCACTTAAATCAAGGATTCCTGAGGACTGATCAATCTCTTTCGCTAATTTATTCGCTAATTTAGCTCTTACCTTATTTTCTCCTATCCCTATTGTTATTGTGATATTTAAATTTTGATAGATAAAAGATCTTAAAGATCTTGCCCAAACATGTAAATTATTATCTTTAGGCCTGCTGATTGATACAAATGCTTCGTCTATCGAATATATCTCTATTTTTTCGCAATGCTTTCTTAGTAGATTCATTAATCTTTTGCTCATGTCACCGTAAAGGGAGTAATTTGAGCTCAATACAATTACTCCTAATTTACTCAGTTTCTCTTTTTCTTTGAAATAAGGAGTCCCCATTTTTATTCCTAAAATGCGAGCCTCTGGACTTCTTGCAATAATACATCCATCATTATTAGATAGAATTACTAGTGGTTTTTTCCTTAGCGCAGGATTAATACTTTGCTCACATGATGCATAAAAGTTATTTCCATCTATCAAGGCGATTGCTTTCATGATCTCTAAATAAATCTTTATGTCAGTTTATGTATGGAATATATAACGACCCCCCAAATATTAATATCACTATAATCTTCAAAATTGAAGTCAGGATAATTATGATTTTCTGCTTTTAAATATAATTTATCATCCTTTATTGAGAATCTTTTTACAGTAAATTCTCCATCTATCGTCGCAATTACAATATTGCCGGGCTTAGGAGTTAAACTTTTATCTACGATGATTAAATCTTTATCATAAATTCCTGAATTTATCATTGAATCGCCTTTTACTCTAAGAAAAAAAGTACTGAATGGATTCCTTAGAAGATGCTCGTTTAAATCGATATTCTCTTCTATATAGTCATCTGCTGGCGAGGGAAAACCTGCAGATACTGAATCTGACAACAATGGTATTAGAAGCACCTTAAAATCAGAGGTATAGTACATATATACTATATAATTTTTTGATTTAATGCCTCGTTCCTTTTATTTTTTTAACATTAATTTATAGCTTTTCTTTCATGACCTATGGTACGGAGAATTTTGAGAAATTGAAACGGCTCTATAGATCTGTTCGATTAATATTAGTCTTGCGAGTTCATGTGGGAATGTAAGGCGAGAGAGGCTTAAGATGAGATCTGATTGTGATTTGATTTCTGAAGAGATACCATCTGCGCCTCCAACAAGAAATGCAATTCTTTGATTTTTAAAATTTATTAGTAATGAAGCAAAATCATACGAATTATAAATTTTTCCTTCTTCACTAAGCGTGATAATAATTTTAGTAGAGTACTGATTTCTTAGATTCTGTATATCAAAAGTTTTATATTCATGAATAGAAAGTTCTGGCATTCTTTCAGCATATTTTTTTACACCTTCTTTAATCCAATTCTTTTTTATTTTTCCTATTGCAATTATTGATAATCTATTTGTATTTAACATTAAACCTAAATTATTATTCTTCTAATAGATAGTTAAATTCATCATATAAAAGATCTTCCTCTGTAAGTTTTGTAGATAAATCTTTATTATTTTTATAAAAATTTTCTTTGGAATTGAAAATTTTTTCTTCGCTTTCCTTTAGCTTTTTATTAACTAGGGTTGTTTCATTAATATCATTAGAATTATCGATTATTGAATAAAAAATATCATTTGGATTATCAATTTCGATATCTTTAGATTTAAAATTCAATTTATTATGATCAGATGAAATTGATTTTAGTTTATCTATATTCTTTTTTGAAAGAGACATGATTAGAATGAATATAATTTAGTAAATTACTTAATTATTATATTTAAATATTTAATGAATTTAAAATATTATCATACTAAAAAGAGGTTTGGTCAACATTGGTTAAGAGACCAAAAGGTATTAGATAAAATAATAAAAGTAGCGGATCCTATTAAAAATGACGTCATATTAGAAATAGGACCGGGAAAAGGAGCGTTAACCTCAAAATTATTAGATAAAGATATCAAAAGATTATATGCAGTTGAACTAGACAAAGATTTGATTATCTACTTGAAAAATAAGTTCTCAAAAATCAATAGTTTTTCATTAATTCAAGGGGATATCTTAAAAACAGATATTGATTTATTTGAATTTGATTTAAATAAGATAATAGCAAATATTCCTTATAATATTTCAAGCCCTATTTTAGATAAGTTTGTTGGAAAATTAGGAAGAATACAAAAATATAATCTAGAAAAAATTGTGTTTTTAATGCAAAAAGATGTTGTAGATAGGATCGTGGCAAGAGAAGGCACTAAAGATGTAGGAGCTATTACAACAAGAATAAATCTTATCTCGCAAGTCGAAAAGATCTGCGATGTAAAGCCATCTTCTTTTGTTCCTCCTCCTAAAGTTTATTCCTCATTAGTTGCATTTAAACCTTTACCTCAAAATTTAAGATTAGACTTAGAGTTAGAGAAATGCATAGATAAACTTCTTAAAGTCGCATTTAATGGAAGAAGAAAGAAACTTAAAAATACTTTATGTGCTCTATTCTCAATTAATGAATTTGAAGATTTACAATTTAATTCAAAAATAAACTTTGATTTAAGACCTCAGGATATATCTATAAAACAATGGAAAAAGATTGCAGACTATTGTATTAAAATAGAAAAATCCAGATTATAAAATAATGAAGATAGAAAAAGTTAATAAGATAGTTTTAAGAGCCCCAGCTAAGATTAATCTTCATTTAGAAGTTATTGGGAAAAGAGATGATAATTTTCACGAACTTTCGATGATTATGCAAAGTATTGATTTATATGATTTTTTAGAGATAAAGCTTAATAATAAAGGGGCTTTAAATCTTAAATCAAATTGTATAGGGCTTTCTTTAAGTGAAGATAATTTAATTATAAAAGCAGCATCTTTATTAAGGAACTTTACAGGAAATAATAAATTAGGAGCAAATATATTTTTAACTAAAAATATACCTATTGGTGCTGGCTTGGCTGGAGGATCTACTGATGCTGCAGCAACACTAATAGGTTTAAATAAATTATGGGAATTGAATCTTGATAGTAATACTCTTCACTTGTTAGCAACTAAGCTTGGATCAGATGTCCCATTTTGTTTAAATGGAGGCTTTCAGTTATGTTTTGGGAGAGGTGAAATACTTGAGAAATATAATTTTAAATCAAAATTAGGCTTGATTTTATTAAAAGATCCCGGTTTATCAGTGTCTACAGCTGATATTTATAAAAAATATAGTACAAATTTTTGTAAGGATAATTTATTAGAAATAAATTATATAAATCAACGAAGAGACTTTTTAAGGAATAACGGGATTAAAGTATTTAATAGTATTAATAAATTTTTAATTAAAAATGATTTACAGAAAATTGTAGAAGATGAAAATCAGTCTGTAAGAAGGTGCTTGTGTATTTTATCTAAATTTGAGAATAGCTTAAGTTATTCAATGAGTGGATCAGGACCAAGTTGTTTTGCTTTATTTGACAGCTTAAAAGAAGCAGACAGTTGTCTAAAAAAAAATTATGATTATATAAAAGATAGTGGTTTTGATTCTTGGGTATGTAAATTTGATGAAGGAGGAGTAAAATTTATTGATGAATAATTATGGATAATTTAAATAATAAAAAAAAGGATTATACTGAGCTGAAAATTAAACAAGATCCAATAAATTCAGAAGATTCCAAGAATCCTATAAGTTTTTTTATAGGATCAATAACAAGTTTTGTTCTATGCTTTTTATCATTTATCCTGAGTAAAAAAATAGCCTTATATTTTATTTCTCATAGACCTTCAAATACATCTGAGATGGTTCAAAGTATATCTACAAGTTTAAATACACTAATTATAGGTCTTGCTTTTATTGCAACTTTTTCCTTCGGCTTTATTGGTTTAGGACTACTTATTGTATTTATTCGAAGTTTTTTTAAAAAAAAATCATAAATTTTGAATATTATTTAATAAATTTAAATTTTAAAAAATGTCATTGCATGATCTTGGCACACTAATATTGTTACTTTCTCCAGGAATGATTTTATCAATATTACTACTTATAACTTTTGCAGAAGGAGGATAATTTCCCATTATGGTATAGATTTATATATGAAGTAAATTTGAGGAAAATTTAATTGTGGCTAGCACTTTATTGTTTAATGCTTTAAAAGAGGCTATTGATGAGGAAATGGCTAATGATATTAATGTTTGCGTGATGGGAGAAGATGTTGGTCAATACGGTGGATCATATAAGGTGACAAAAGATCTTTACGAAAAATATGGTGAATTACGTGTATTAGATACACCAATTGCAGAAAATAGTTTTACTGGGATGGCTGTTGGAGCTGCAATGACTGGTCTTAGACCAATAGTTGAGGGAATGAATATGGGATTTTTACTACTGGCATTTAATCAAATTTCAAATAATATGGGGATGCTTAGATATACAAGTGGTGGAAATTATAAGATACCAGCTGTTGTAAGAGGTCCAGGAGGCGTTGGTAGGCAGCTTGGTGCTGAACACAGTCAAAGATTAGAGGCCTATTTTCATGCAGTCCCTGGTATAAAGATTGTTGCCTGCAGCACTCCTACAAATGCTAAAGGTCTTATGAAAGCTGCTATTAGAGATGACAATCCTGTTTTATTCTTTGAGCATGTATTGCTTTATAATCTATCCGAAGAATTACCTGAGGGTGATTTTACTTGTTCTTTAGATCAAGCAGATATTGTTAAGGAAGGAAGTGACATAACAGTACTTACCTATTCAAGAATGAGACATCATTGTATTAAGGCTGTAGAAGAATTAGAAAAAAAAGATATCGATGTTGAATTAATAGATTTAATAAGTTTAAAACCCTTTGATATGAGGACAATATCGAAATCTATAAGAAAAACTAATAAGGTTATAATTGTAGAGGAATGCATGAAAACTGGAGGAATAGGAGCAGAATTAATAGCTTTAATTACTGAAGAATGTTTCGATGATTTAGATGCAAAACCTATTAGATTATCTAGTCAGGATATACCTACTCCTTATAATGGTAATTTAGAAAATTTAACAATAATTCAACCTCATCAAATTGTTGAATGTGCTGAGAACTTAGTTAAAAGGAGTTCCTAAATATGAATAGAAGGCAAGGTTGGTTTTTTTTTATAATTTTTTTATTGGCATTCTCTATATATTTATTAATTAACTATCCTCTCCAATTAGGTCTTGATCTTAAAGGTGGCTCACAATTGACACTTCAACTAATTAAAAAAGAAGGTGATGTTACTAAAGATGAACTTGATTCAGTTAAGGCTGTTTTAGATAAACGTGTTAATAATCTTGGTGTCTCAGAGTCTAATTTGCAAACTTTAGGTTCCAATCAACTAATACTAGAATTGCCTGGAGAACAAGATCCCTTATCGGCTAAAAGAGTTATTGGCAAAACAGCATTACTTGAGTTTAGAAAGCAATCCCCAAACACAGACAAAGAATTAAGAGATTTACAACTTCAGCGATCAAAGATAAATATATTAATTAAAGAATTTGATGAATTGATTAAGCGTAAGATAGATGAAAATGCGATTACAAAAATAAAAAACTCACTCATAGAAATTGAAGATAAGATTAGTTTTAAATCGAATGAAAAGGATATTTATAAGGACTTAAATAATACTAGGAAATATATTAATAAAGAAATTGCAAATCTATTTTTAAAAACTGATCTTACGGGTAAAGATTTAGTTAACGCTGGAAGAAGGCAAGAACAAGTAAATAATAACTGGGAAGTATTACTTACTTTTACTAATCAAGGAGGAGAAAAATTTGCAGATATTACTAAATCAATAGCTGGTACCGAAAGACTATTAGCGATAGTGCTCGATGGGGAATCTATTAGTGAAGCAAGTGTAGGAAATCAATTTATAAATACTGGGATTACAGGAGGTTCAGCAACAATAAGTGGAAATTTCAACGCTGAAGAATCAAGGGAACTAGAAGTTCAGCTTAGAGGAGGTGCGCTACCTCTCCCTATAGAGATAATAGAAACTAATACTATAGGACCTATACTTGGATCGAAGAATATAGAAAAAAGTCTTTATGCCGCAATTCTAGGTTTAGTATTTGTGGGTTTGTTTATGATAATAAATTATAGAGTGCTTGGTTTGATTTCAGTTATTTCACTAATATTTTATGGTTTTTTTAATCTCGCTCTCTATTCATTAATTCCCGTGACTCTAACTCTCCCAGGCATAGCAGGATTAATCCTTAGTATAGGTATGGCTGTTGACGCTAATATCTTAATTTTTGAAAGAGTTAGGGATGAACTTAAAAATGGTAATACACTTATAAGATCTATAGATAATGGCTTTTTAAGAGCAAATTCTTCTATAATTGATGGACATATTACTACTTTAATTAGTTGTATAGTATTGTTTATTCTTGGGACTAACTTTGTAAAAGGTTTTTCCGCAACACTTGGGATAGGAGTATTAATTAGTTTATTTACTTCTTTAAATTGTTCAAAAACTTTTCTTAGATTCATAACAAGTTATCAGTCAATGAGACAAAAGAAACTATATATAGATAATTTAAACTTAAAGTCAAATCTAACTGAGAATGAGAAATAATGAAAATAAAATTCTTTAATTTGATAAAAAATAAAAGAAATATTTTTTCGATATCTTCTTTTCTTCTACTTTTAAGCTTAACTGGTATATTAACATCCTCCTTTTCTCCAAAGATTAAGAAGCCAATTAATTTGGGAATGGATTTTCTTGGTGGTAATGAAATAAGAATAGAAAGGAAATGTAATAATATATGTTCCGAAATTAGATCAGATGAAATAATTAAAAGTCTGAAAAAATTCCCAAATAAAAATCTTCTTAATAACATAAACTTTCAAATACAAAATGATAATAAATTAATTTCAATAAGAACTCCTTTTATTCCTCTAGAACAATCAGAAGAACTTTTAAAAAATTTAGATACATTTCTCGGCCCACTAGATTATGAAAGTAAAAGCGCAAGATCAATCGGTCCTAAATTAGGTAAGAAATTACTTTTGAATGGTTCGATATCGTTAATTATTTCTTTGATCGCAATTTCAATTTATCTATCAATACGGTTTGATAAAAAGTTTGCAATTTTCGCTTTAGCAGCATTATTCCATGATTTATTTATAGTGTTCGGTGTTTTCTCTTGGTTAGGGATTTTAATTTCAGTAGAGGTAAATAGTCTATTTGCAGTTTCTTTATTAACCATTGCTGGTTATTCAGTCAATGATACTGTTGTTATTTTCGATAGGATTCGAGAAAATTTAAAAGCTAATGATAAAGGAGCAAAGAATCAAATTATAGAATTGTCAGTAAATGAATCATTACGTAGAACAATTTTTACTAGTCTTACTACTCTTATACCGTTATTTACTTTAATAATATTTGGTTCTTATACTCTTTTTTGGTTCTCAGTATCGCTGGCTTTAGGAATAATAGTAGGTAGTTATTCAAGTATCTTATTAGCACCAAGTTTATTATTAGAAGAAAGGTAAAAAATATATGAAATTAAATTTTTATCTTCTTTTTTTAACAGTTTTCATACTAATTGATATGTCAAATGAAATTAAGATAATTTTAGATCACTTTACTTTTAGTTCCTTATATTATGCCTTTACTAGGAATCCACTTTCATTTTTTATGATTTTTAGTTTTCCATATTTACAGGAGAAAATAAGATAAAAATAATTTTAATATTCATTTTGAACATATTCTTTAATAATTACTTGCGCTACGACTGCTAAAGGTAGAGATAAAATCAATCCAAGAGGACCGAATATAAAAGTAAAACCAAATTGCGATATTAGAGTTAATCCAGGTAATAAACTTGTTTTTTTCTTTAGAATTGAAGGCATAATAATATAACTTTCTATATTCTGAATAATAATGTAACCAATAAGTACCAATAATGGTTTCCATAAATTATCTAATAAGGCAATTGAAATTGGGAAAATCCCACTAATAACAGGACCGATATTTGGAATAATATTCAAAACCATAGCTAGTATTGCATTTGAAACTATATATTTAACATTTAGAATAGATAGAACAATCAAAGAAAGGATTCCAACTGATATTGAACTTACAATCATTGAAAACATCCAATTTGATAATGCTATATTGCATTTATCAAATACTTTTCTTGATTTGTTTCTATATTGCTTAGGAATAATTATTAATATTCCCTCCTTGTAGGAATTAGGTTCAATTGAGATCATTAAACTTACAACTAGAACAAAAATTAATCTTATAAATCCAGAACCTAAGTTTCCTGCTAGATTTATTATGTTTATAAAGCTTTCTTGAATCGCTTTTGCAATAGTTGCTCCATCAGGTAAAGAAATACTGTTATTGAAAATTTGCAGTATCTCAAAAATATTTTCAGTTTCCTCTCCATAAAGTATTTTATTAACTTTATCTATATTTGAATTTATTATGAGATTTAATCTTGTTAATGCATTTGGAATATCTACTAATATTTCGTTGAATTCTTTTATGAAAGGTGGTAGTACTAAAACTATTGATATAAAAAATATTATTGTTAAAGTTAACCAAACTAAAAGAAGAGATATAGGCCTTGATATTTTTAAAAGCTTTTTTAATTTACTACATAAATTACAGACTATGTTAGAAATTACAAGAGAACATATTATTAGTAAAAAGAAGTCTTTTAAACTCCAAAATAATAAAATACTAATTAATAAAATAGATAGCTTTAAGATGAGATTATTATTCAAATTTTAAAAAAAGCTTATTTATTCTCAGAATATCCTAACCCATTTGACTTGGCATAACTATTAGCAAATCTCATGAATCTATCAAAATCGTCTGTATTTCTCCAAGAATAAATAGCTTCTAACAAAGTTGGCTTTCCATCAATAAATCTCGCTTTTACTTCTGTTGTCATTAATTCACCTTCCTCATCAATCATTTTCATACCTGTAATTTCTCCTGTAGCTATTGCAGATAAGGCTTGAGGTTTATCAAAAATAAAAAAAGCCTGCCCAGTTGTTCCGTCTTTGCTTCTTGTTAATCTTATTTCAGGTACAACCGGTTCACTAACACCATTATAAAATTGTATTTTTGCTTCATTATTTGTTGACATAAAATTGAAGTAATTAATTGTTTATTCTAGTCAAAAAAAAGAAAGTTTGTAGATATTAAATTAATAAACCACTTTTTTTCATTAAAGCAATAATTTTAGTTGCATTTACTTCAGTAATATTTAATTTCTGAATAATTATTTTCTCTCTTAATTCATATTCATAGCACTTGTCATAGTACTGAAGTACAGCTTTGCATACGTTCTCCCAATCTTCATTCTCCACAAATTTAATAGCTAAATTAGTTCTTTGAGTTCCTAATCTTTTAGTGATACGTCTAATTGCTTCAATTAAATCTTGTTTTGAAAATATGCTATAAGTATCAATTAATTCGTTTATCCTATCTTTCTCACTTCTTTGTATTTCTATTCTTGGCGATTTTTTCATTTTTTTAAAAAGTTCATTAGGGATTCTGCACTTTCCAATATTTGCACTTTCAGCTTCAATAAAAATCTCTTTTTTATTATCAAATTTATTTAATTCATCAGCAATTAGATTCTCAAATTGCTCATTAGTTGGTTGTTCTTTCATTCCTAATGAACCAAATGTACTTCCTCTATGATTCGCTAAAAATTCAAGATCTATAACTTGATAATTATTATTTTTCAGTATATTTAAAATCTTAGTTTTTCCACTCCCTGTTTTTCCTCCTATTAAAGTAATTTTCATATTCTCATCAAATTTATTTAGTACTGTCTTTCTATAGCTTTTATAGCCTCCACGAAGAAGTACTGCAGATAAATTTAGTTTATTAAGTAACCAGTATATACTTTGAGAACGCATTCCTCCTCGTGCGCAATATATCTTGAATTTATTTATAGAATTATTATTTTGTGATTTTCTAATATGATTTTCGTAAGCAAAAATCAATTCTGAAATTAAATTATCTAATTTATCTTCAACAATTTCTAAGCCTTTCATTATAGCAATTTCTTTCCCATTAATTTTATAATTTTTACCAACAATAGCTCTCTCATCGTTATTAAATAATGGAATATTAATAGAATTAGGCATATGTCCTTTATAATATTCATCTGGGCTTCTTACATCAATGAGGAGACCTTTTGATTCCCTAAATTCCTTAAGTTCGGAGCTTTTGAAATTCATAGGTTTTTATCAATCGGTTTTTTTATTATCTTAATTTAAAATGGTATTGCAAGATAAACAAAATAATAACGATGAATTAATTAATTTGGTTAATAAGTTTATTGAGGCATCACCACGTAAAAGAAAAAATTTAATAAAAGATATAGAGTCTTCAGCAGATCAATTATGCGATATTGCTGAGAAATTGTTCAACCAACTTGATAAAGATTCTGATGATTGGGCCTATGGCTGGATATTGCAAGTTTTAAAGAGATATAAACCTGAATTTTTTAAAAATGATAAATATAATAAATTGTTCGCAACCCCTTCAGCTCAAGGAATTAACTATGACGAAATGCAATTGAAACTACTTGAGCAGGATTTTGAAGAAGCTGATAGATTAACTAGTGCCTTTTTAAGAAAATTAGCAGGAAAAGTCGCAGAAAAAAGAGGATATGTTTTTTATAGCGAAGTTAAAAGTATTTCAGGGATTGATTTAATATCTATTGATCGATTATGGACCATTTATTCTCAGGGCAAGTTTGGTTTTTCAATACAAGCAAAACTACTAAAAACTGTCGGTAAAAAATATGAACTTTTATGGCCTAAAATTGGTTGGAAAAAAAATGGAATTTGGACAAGATATCCCTCCTCCTTCGATTGGTCATTGGCAGCCCCAGATGGTCATATGCCACTAGTAAATCAATTAAGAGGTGTAAGATTAATGGATTCTCTTTTAAGACATCCTTCCATAGCGCAAAGACATGATAATTGTCTTTGATTGAAGTTTATATCATAAGTTATTATTAAATAAATGAAGATATTATTATGTCCTTTATTCAGGGCACTTCTATTTTTGAGTTAAGATCGTCTCTGCAGTTATCATCTTTTATTGAATTATTATTAGAACCAATTAGTAAAAATAAAGAAATCTATCTAATTAAGCTAGGTTTGCATGAGGCATTAGTAAACGCAGCAAAACATGGTAATAAATTAGATCCATCAAAAATTATAAAAGTAAAGAGAATTATTACTCCAAAATGGTGTATTTGGCAAATACAGGATCAAGGTAAAGGGTTACCGTATAAAAATAGAAAATTTAATCTTCCCAGAAAGATTGATTCAATAAATGGTAGAGGATTATTTATAATTCACGAGTGTTTTGATGATGTAAGGTGGAGTCCTAAAGGGAATAGATTACAATTAGCTCTTAAAAGGTAACTTTTTATCAGGACACGGTTTATCAACATTAATTCCTTTAAGCCAATTTATACTTTCCTCTAAATATGCGATTGAATCATTCTCATTATTACCAATAATTAATTGACATAACGCAGAAGATATTAGTTCTGCTGCTCTAACTTTTTTTTGTCCTTTAAGTTTATGCCACTCTATATGGTTAATAGTTAGTTTTTGATTTAATGCTTTTACTAATTCAAGTGTATCTTTTGACCAATAATTCATTTGGTTTAACGTTCTAGTCCTATTTTATAGCAGACCATACTTTAGTCATAAAGAAAGATTTACTATTAATATTATTGAAACCTATTTCTGACATTTTTGTATCGATATCATCTTTAATGTAATCACAGTAAAAAGGTTCATGGAAATTTTTATAAAAACCTTCCATAATACTTATAAATTTTGGAGAATCATTGATTTGAATTGAATCTGCTAAAACCAATACACCTCCAGGTTCAAGAACCCTGAATATTTCTCTAAGAACTTTTTCTCTTACCGTTCGGGGTAATTCATGAAAGAGATAAACACAAGAGATTGCCTGCAAACTATTATCCTCAAAAGGTAGGCTTTCGGCATTTGCCTTTATTAGCTCTATCAAATCACCTTCCAAATCAGAAATATATCTGCTTGCTTCTTTTAGATAAGAATCAGATAGATCGAGGCCTAAGATTTTGTTCTTCGGGAAGGAGGCTCTTAATTGTTTGAGTGTTCTTCCTGAACCTGTTGCTATATCGAGTAATTTAACATTGTTAGTTTTTCTTTCGTGAAAAGTTGATAAGCCTTCTTTGAGAGGTTTTAAAATTCTTCTTCTCATAGAGTCAGCTGTTCCATTAAAGAGAATTTCTACTTGAAGGTCATAGATGCTTGCAGAAAAATCGGAAAGATAACCATCTGTTTGATGATGAAAATTTCTAAGATAATAATTTGGATAATCTTCTCTTTCAATAGTCTTAGGTAAATCATTATATTTTTGTTTTTTTCTTCGTTCCCATGTATTTGGCATATCTAACCATACCTTTGGATATTGAGTTATGTATCTAAGCCATGGCTCATCAAAAAGTAGTCTTGTTGGATAAATCCCATTTTCACCATCGTTCCAATCCTCTTCCCTTAGGGAATCCATGGATTTTTGTATCTCTTGTAAGAGGTTGCTATCTAAATTAAAGTTATTTAAATCACTGTCAGGGGAAATAAGGTTCATTATTCTGCTACTAATTTCCTTATGCGCTAAACCTGCAATACTTTTACCTTGCTGAAGTGTCTTATATGCAAATTTAGGAATTGAATCTCTTGCCATTTAATAAAAAACTATAATTATATTTCAACAAAAAAAAAATCTTTTTGAGATTTTAATGTAAAATTTCTCAAAAAGATTTATAAAAATTTTGTTTTTATGAATTAAGCATCGTAATACATAAAAAACTCATGAGGATGTGGTCGTTGCCTTAATTGTTGTACTTCCTCATATTTTAAGTCAATAAAATTATCTATAAAATCTTCACTGAATACATCCCCTGCTAATAGATAATCTTTATCAGATTTAAGTGCATTAAGGGCATCGTTAAGCGAGGAGGGTACAGTATCAATTTTGGATAATTCATCTTCGCTTAATTCAAATAAATCAACATCTACTCCATCTCCTGGATCAATTTGATTTTTAATACCATCAATTCCAGCTAATAACATTACTGTAAAAGAAAGATAAGGATTGGCTAATGCATCACCAGAACGGAATTCAAGTCTTTTTGCTTTAGGACTTGGACCTGTGAGAGGAATTCTTACCGCAGCAGATCTATTCCCTTCAGAGTAAACAAGATTAACAGGTGCTTCAAACCCAGGAACAAGTCTTTTATAACTATTTGTTGTGGGGTTTGTAAATGCTAGGAATGAAGGAGCATGCTTTAATATCCCTCCGATATACCATCTTGCTGTTTGAGATAAATTTGCATAACTTCCTTCTCCAAAGAATAAAGGTTGGCCACTTTTCCATAGACTTTGATGTACATGCATACCCGTACCATTATCATTAAATACTGGTTTAGGCATAAAGGTTGCACTCTTACCATATTTCTTGGCAACGTTTCTCACTACATACTTATATGTCATTACATTATCAGCTGCATTTATTAGGGATGAGAATTTCATCCCTAATTCATGTTGGCCAGCTCCCGCAACTTCATGATGATGTTTCTCAATAGGAATTCCTAATTGCCCCATAAGCAAAAGCATTTCAGATCTTATGTCTTGTGCCGTGTCATTTGGTGATACAGGGAAATAACCCTCTTTGTATTGAATCTTGTAACCTAAATTACCGCCTTCTTCAATCCTGCCAGTGTTCCAAGGGGCTTCAATTGTGTCTACGCTATAGAAACAGCTTCCCTCTTTTGAATCATATCTAACATCATCAAATAGAAAAAATTCAGGTTCTGGACCAAAAAAGGCGTTGTCAGCTATACCTGTGGAGTCTAGATATTTAAGTGCTTTTTGAGCTAGGGATCTAGGGCATCTGTCATAGGGATTTCCACTTCTTGGTTCTTGAATGGAGCAAATCATGCTTAAAGTTTTATGCCTATAAAACGGATCAATCCAAGCTGTAGAAGGATCTGGAACCATTGACATATCAGAGGCATTAATTGCTTTCCAGCCTCTTATTGATGATCCATCGAAAGCAAGTCCCTCAGTGAATGATTCCTCTTCGATCATGTCAGAAGTAACAGTTAAATGTTGCCATTTACCATGTATATCAGTGAATTTTAAATCAATGAGTTCAATTCCTTCATCTTTTATTTGACTCAGTACATCTTGTGAAGATTTAGACATGAATTTTTTAATACCTATTAAAGAAAGTAATTACTTAAACTTTTTAATTATGTATCAACGATAACTTTTTTCAACTATTTCACCTTTCTTTGAGTATTTCAAGTTATTAGATTTAACTTTTGTAAAGATAATTATTTAAATTGGTTGATTTTCTTGTAAGAATTATCACTTATGTCTCTAATTTGGTTTAGCTTAAAGATGTTAATCAAATAAAGTTTTGACTGAATCAAAGCTGATTTCTTTAAGTAAAGAAAATCTATCTAATCTTAATAATACATTTGTTCCTAATCGATTGTTATTAGGTCCAGGTCCATCAAATGCACATCCTGAAGTTCTAAAAGCTTTATCTTTAAATCCTATAGGCCATTTAGATCTTGCTTATTTAGAATTGATGTCAGATGTCCAAAGTTTATTAAGATATACTTGGCAGTGTAATAATCGAATGACTCTTCCTATGAGTGGGACTGGTAGTGCTGCTATGGAAGCTTCGATTGCAAATTTTATAGAAGAGGGTGAAAAGATATTAATTGCTAAGAAGGGATATTTTGGTAATAGGCTTGAAGATATGGCTTCAAGATACAAAGCAGATGTTGTTGTTATTGAAAAGGAATGGGGTGATGCATTTACTTATGATGAACTAAAGTTTGAGATTGAGAAAAATAAGCCTGCAATATTCGCGATCGTTCATGCAGAAACCTCAACAGGTGTTTTGCAGCCATTGGAGGGTATAGGTGAAATATGTAGACAAAATGATTGCCTTTTTTTAGTAGATGCGGTTACTTCTTTAGGCGCACTAGAGCTATTTATTGATGATTGGAAAATTGATCTGGCATACAGTTGCAGTCAAAAAGGACTAAGTTGTCCTCCTGGTCTAAGCCCTTTTACAATGAATAAAAGAGCTGAAAATAAATTAGCAAGTAGAAAAACTAAAGTTCCAAATTGGTATTTAGATTTATCATTATTAAATAAATATTGGGGTTCGGACCGGGTTTATCATCACACTGCACCAGTAAATATGAATTATGCAATTAGGGAAGGATTGAGATTAATAGCTAATGAGGGATTAGAAAATATATGGAAAAGACATAAAATTAATTCTGAAAAGCTGTTAAATGGTTTGTCAGAATTAGGTCTTGAGATGCATGTAAAACCTCAGTACAGACTTCCTACTTTAACGACAGTTAAGATCCCTGCAGATATTGATGGAGAAGCATTTAGAACACACTTATTAAATGAATTTGGTATTGAGATTGGTAATGGATTAGGAAATTTATCTGGGAAAGTTTGGAGAATTGGTTTAATGGGGTATAACTCTAATGAAGAAAATGTAGATAGATTATTAAACTTATTTGATACAGAATTAAAGAAATTTTCTATTTTACATTCCGCAGCTCTTTAAACCAATCTTTTAAAAGCTTTGCTGATTCATTTTTGTAAATACCCTTAATTACTCTCATTTTATGATGAGAACTTTTGTGTTTTGATAAGTCTATTGTTCCACCAAGTCCGCCTCTTTTCATATCATCAGTAGAAAATATTACCATTCCCATTCTCGATTGAACTAATGCTCCTGCGCACATTGTACAAGGTTCTAGATTCACAATTAAAATGCATTCATTAAATCTCCAATCATTCTTTATCCAAGCAGCTTGTCTTAGTGCTATTAATTCAGCATGACCTAAAGGATCTTTATTTAGTTGCCTTTTATTCGTTCCTCTACCTATGCATCTACCTTTTTCGTCTATGATTAATGCAGATATTGGTAATTCTATTTTGCCAACTTCCTTAGCTCTCCTTAAAACAACTTTCATCCACTTATCATACTTTGAATAAATATCCTCATCTTTTAATAATGATTTTTTTGATAATTTCTTTTCTTTTTCCATAAATTTATCATAAAAATTTATAGACATAAATCAAACTAATGAATAAAGATTTTAATACTAAAAATTTAGACCTCTTCCCCTCTGGATCAGGAGACAATGATTCACTTCATAATGCTTTGACTAAAACATCCAAAATATTATGTGAATGGTTTTCGAAATCTAATGAACTAGAAACGTTACCAAGAGAAATGAATTTTAAATTTTCTTCTCCCGAAGAAAAAGGTGTTGACTTTGAAAATCTTTTAAACGATATTCATGATTTAATCTATAATTCATTTAATCCTTCAAATCCTGGTTCTCTAGCTCATTTAGATCCTCCTCCTCTAACTTTATCAATTATTGGAGATCTCATAGCAGGTGGATTGAATAATAATCTTCTTGCTAATGAACTTTCTCCAAGTATTTCTAAATTAGAAAAAGAACTTTGTGAATGGTTTGCTTTGCAATTAGGTTTTGATAAATATTCTGGAGGTGTAGCTGCGAGTGGAGGGACTCTAAATAATTTAAATGCTCTTGTTTCAGCTAGATATTCTTTAGGTCTCGAATCAAACCCTAATGCGGCTTTTATTATTAGTGAAGATGCCCATGTATCTTTTAAGAAATGTGCAAGAATTTTAGGATTAAAAAGTGAAAATATAATAATTATTGATACAGATGAATATGGAAGAATGGATATATCAAAGTTAAGTGATCAAATCAACATAAATATTAATAATGGAAAAAGAATATTTGCCATTGTTGCGACCTTAGGTACCACCATGAGAGGTTCAATTGATCCCATTTCAGAGATTATGAAAGTTTGCAAAAGTAATAATATATGGCTCCATATTGATGGATCTATTGGAGGTATTTTTTCAATTTTTGATGAAAACATAAAAGAAATAGAAAATATTAATCAAGCAGATTCAATAACAATTAATCCTCAAAAAGTTTTAGGTATTACAAAAACATCTTCATTACTAATTGTTAAAGATATAAAAAATTTGCAAAAAGCCTTTCATACTGGTTTGCCCTACTTAGATTCGGATGAAAATATAATAAATAGAGGAGAATTAGGAGTTCAAGGTTCTAGACCAGCAGAAATTATTAAACTTTGGCTAGGTATGAAGTTTTTAGGAATTTCTGGCATTAAAAAAATTTTAAATGAGTCCATAAATAAAAAAATATTATTAGAAAAAAATTTAGACAATAAGAAATTTGCAGTGTACTCAGGACCACTTCATATTATTTCCTTTGTTCCCAAAATATCAAATGTTTATGAATCTAATGAATGGACAGAAACTGCGCAGAAAGTATTAATTAATAATGATTTTATTCTTTCTAGACCCATTTACCAGAAAAAATACTTTCTAAGAGCTGTGTTTGGGAATTTTAATACTTCTGATTCCCATATACTAAAGCTTTCCAATCTCTTAAATGAAATTTAAATGCACCAAGAAAGATCAAAATTAATAGCTATTATTACAGGATTGATTTCAATATCTATTTGCATAATATATCTTATTTTGATAACCGTTTTTGATTCTAGAAGTCTTATAAATAATTATTTAACTAATCTCTCCGAAGATATGGGGGTAATTTTTTATATGAGTAATTTTTTTTATTTTTTTTAAGTCTTTGGATCGCCTCTTTAATAAAGTTTTCTAGGATCTCTTCTTTTTTGTTAATCTCGTAAATGTCTTGAACAACTTCGTGAATCCCCCCATCTCCCCAACTTTGATTCTGTTGAAAATACTTTATGAAAGATAATCCAACTATTCTAATAATCCATGCAGAGGTTATTGATTGAGCTGATTTATTTATAAATTGCGTAGTGAAATTTAATGTTAAAAAATTTGTTATTAAATTTACGCTTCCTTTTACAATTCCTAAAGTTGCTAATACGCTGATTATACTTTTTGTTAATTCTGCAGCATCATTTTTTGATAATTCAATATCATAAATTTTTGCAATTTCTAATATCATTTGAATATTAATTGTACTTGTGGCTAAATAATCTATAGCTGGTAAAGGATTAATTAGAATAACGCCTGAAGTTATCCAGGCATATCTGTTGATTACTTTTTTTGAGGTAAATTCTCTTTGATTATTAATAATATTTTTACCTAAGGTTCCTAACTGATTGCATTGGAAAAGAATATTATCAGCTAATAATTCTTCTCCATCTCTTTCTAGCACATTAATAATTTCTGAAAACAAATAATCAACTTGAATTCCACTATTTATAACTTTTCGATTCTTATTTTGAATTGATTGTGGAGAAGCGATAGTTTCTATTACTTTTATATTATTACTAAATTCAGTTGTTAGTTTTAATATATTTCTTTTAATTAAATTATTCTGTTTTCTTGATCTAAGATCACACTTGTTTAAAACTAGGATTATTGATTTACCGATTTTATTTAATTCTTTTAAAAGATACAGCTCGTATTTATTAATATCTTGATCAACAACAAAAATTATAAGATCAGATTTTGATGCTTTACTTATTGTATCTTTTTCTCTTTGTTCACCTTCATTAGAGGCCTCAAATAATCCAGGAGTGTCTAAAATACTAATTTTCCTTTTTAGAAATGAAATCTTAATAGGGTATTCTGTTATTTTTGTTGTTGTCCCATATATCGGAGATGTATCTCCTATCATTCTTTTTAATATTACTCTTGCAAGCGATGTTTTCCCGCTAGAACTAGCTCCAAATAAAATAACTTTATAATTGCCAGTTTTCAATTGAGCTTCTATTTTTGTTTTTTCATAAGTAATAATTTCAGAATCGACTTTGTCTTTTATTAATTTTTTTATCTCTGAAATCCCTGATAAACTTTTTTTGGCGGCAGAATATTTATTATTTAATCTAATAATTGGTTTATTCTTGTATAAAATTTTTATTATTAATTTTTTAAATAACTTTTTATTGTATTTATATAAATAAAAAATTAGAAATATTAATAGTAGTAAAGTATAAATATTTAAAATATATTTAATGATATTAAATATTAATATTATGAATAAAGCAAATATTATATATTTATTATATTTTTTTAAAAATGTATACATTATTTCAGTTTTTATTTCTTACGATATTAAATAGTAGTATAAAAAATCCAATATTAATAGCTATATCAGCAATATTAAAAACAGCAAAATTAATAAAGTTTAAGTTAATATAATCAATTACAAAGCCATTCATTAATCTATCATATCCGTTGCCAATACTTCCTCCTAATATAAATGATAAACCATATCTATCTGAATTTATTATTTTATTATTATAAACTAAAAAGAGAATTATAATAATTGAAGAGAATATACTAAAGAGACTTAAAAAAAATGTATTCTTTGAAAAAATATTAAATGCAGCTCCATAATTCTTTATTATATCAATGTTAAACAATATTAAATTTTTATTATTTAAATCTAAAAAATTAGTTGTTACTAAATATTTTGAATATTGGTCTAAAAATATAACTAAAGAAGTAATTACAACACAATTTAATTTAATTTTGTTTCTTAAAAACATTTTATATAGATTTGATTGTTTTAAATGGTTTTAGTAAAATTAATATAGGGAATAACATTAGTAATTCATAAACTATTTTACTGATAGTAAACTTTCCAACAATATAAGGAATGAAATTAATTTTATTAAATAATAAAAACTTTATGCTATTGAATATTATTCCTGTCACATGCATAAATGTTAAAGCTAATATTGAAAAAATAAAGAATTGTTTTAATGAAAATGATCCTTTATTATTTAATTTATTAATAGTTTTAATTAGAGGATATATTCCTAGTAGATACCCAAAATTTGGAGTCAACATATAACCTAGTGAGCCTCCATCATAGAAAATAGGAAGGATAAATAATCCAATTAGAAAATAAACTGTGAAAGCTTTATATACAATTTTACCTGAAAAAATAATTGTTAAAAATATAATTATTGGGACTTGCCAAGTTATTGGAAATTCTACGATTTGGATAATATTATTATTTCTAGGAATAGATATATAGATAGGTAACATAGTTGAAATTATTATAAGTTGAAACGAAATTAAAAACTCAATAATTTTAATTTGCTTGAGCATCTACTATCAATTTAAAGACTTCTAAGTGCAACAATAGGATCTAATTCTGAAGCCCTTTTTGCAGGTAGCACTCCAAATGTTAAACCAATTGATCCTGAAATAATCATTGTGGACAATGTTGTTGATAAGCCTACAGATGCTGGCAATGGAGTAATGATACCCACTACTAATACTGCAGATAGTCCTGTCAATGTTCCGACTAAGCCTCCAATAACTGAAAGTATTAAAGCTTCAAAAAGAAATTGAATCAATATATCAGCTTGTTTAGCGCCAATTGCCTTTCTTAATCCAATCTCCTCAGTTCTCTCACTGACTGCAACGAGCATTATATTCATAATTCCAATTCCGCCTACTAGCAAAGATACTGCTCCAATTCCTGCCAATAAGAATGTAAGACCACTCGTTATATTAGTAACGATATTTAGCGCATCTTCTTGAGATCTAACCGCAAAGTCATCATCTCTTAAAATTTTATGCCTTTGTCTTAGTAAGTTTGTGATTTGAAACTTTGCGGCACTTGTCTTATTTTTATTAATGGCCTCAACGCTAATAAAACTTAAACTTATACCAAATGTAGGATCCTTCCCTGTAACTCTATTAACCATTGTTGAGATAGGAATATAAGCATTTTTATCTTGGTTACTTCCGAAAACGGCTCCTTTTGGTTTAAGTATTCCTATTATTTCATAAGAATGATCTTTGATTCTTATCTTTTCTCCTAAAGCTGACTTGTCTTTGTAGAATTCAGTTTTAAGATCAGGACCTATTACAGCGACGCTTTTTGAACCTGCAACATCATTTTGTGAAATAAATCTTCCTTTGCTAATCTCAAAGCTTCTAACATCTAAAAATTCTGGTGTTATTCCAGCTATTGATATGCTTAGACTTTTGGAATCTGATTGAACTATTTCATTAGCAGATATTTGCGGTGCAACTTGCTTTACACTTGGAACTTGCTCTTTAATAGCAATTGCATCTTCAAGAACTAGATTTTTAGGAAAAGCAATTCCTCTTCTCCTTGTATCATTATTACCAGGAACGATAAATAAAACATTTGCTCCTAAATTACTCAATTGGTTTTTTGCGAGTGTCTGCGCCCCTCTCCCAAGACCTACTAATGTAATTACTGATGCATTACCAATTACAATCCCTAACATCGTAAGAGAGCTTCTTAATTTATTTGAAACTAATGTCTTCGCAGCCATCTTAAAGGCCTCTGATAATTTGATCCTTCTAGACATATTTATATTTATCCAATGAGTCTTCGTTTTCCTCGTTTTGACCTTTATAAATTACACCTTCATTCAACTGAAGAGTAATTAAATCTCCGTCTTTAATATTTTTATCTATTGAATCTAAATTACAAATTGTAGAGACAATTTTATTTTTAGATTTATAGATCCTTAAACATTCATCTTCTAATTGATCTGTAACTATTCCGGTAATTTCTTTGGAGAAAGGGAGTGAGTTAAGAAGATTACTCTTAACTATAACTATTTCACCCTGAGAAATTAGTGATAAATCTAATTCATTTTTAATAATTCTAACTTTTCCCGTAACTCCATTTTCTCCAATAGAGACTCCTCTAGCAATAACTTCTCTAACTATTCCTACTTTTATCAAATCAGTAGAGCCACTTATTCCTGTTAGTGTTCCAGCTGTTTGAACTACTAAATCCCCTTCATCTAGTATTCCCATCTCTTGAGCTATTTGCATTGCGATACTAAATGTCTTGGATGTCCTTTCTTGACTTTCAATCAGTACTGGAGTCACGCCCCAGACCAATTGTAATCTCCTTGCAACAGTTTTCTCACTTGTGATAGCTAAAATGGGCGTAGGAGGTCTAAATTTACTTACATTGTGAGCAGTCGCACCTGATTTTGTAAGAGGAATTATTGCTGCTGCATCTAACTGTCGTGCGATGCTGCTGACTGCAGAACTAATTGCATTAGGGATCGTGCTAGGTAAATGGCTATCAATTGATTTTTGCGGATAATCTCTTTCAATTCTTCTTGCGATGGTGGCCATTGTTTTTACTGCTTCAATAGGGTAGTCACCTACTGCTGTTTCGTTAGATAGCATTACAGCATCTGTCCCATCAAGAATGGCATTTGCCACATCACTTACTTCTGCACGAGTTGGTCTAGGACTAGATGCCATCGAGTCAAGCATTTGAGTGGCTGTAATTATGGGAATTCCGAGATTATTTGCTTTTTTAATTAATTCCTTTTGTAATAGAGGGACTTCCTCTGCAGGCATTTCTACTCCTAAATCTCCTCTGGCTACCATCACTCCATCACAAAGTGGTAATAAAGAATCTATTTGATCAATAGCTTCAAATTTTTCAATTTTTGCTACTACTGGTGTGGAATATCCATCTTTATTTATTAAATCTTTTATTTCATTTATATCTGAAGGATTTCTTACAAAACTTAAAGCGATCCAATCAACCCCAGATTCAAGTCCGAATTTTAAATCGATTTTATCTTTTTCTGTTAGTGCTTTTACCGATAATTGTACATCAGGGAAATTTACACCTTTATTATTAGAAAGAACTCCTCCAACTGTAACTTGACAATGAAGTAACTTATTTGAAGCATCAACTTTTTCTACTATCATTTCCACTCTTCCATCATCTAATAAGATCCTTTTGCCAGAGGAAACCTCTTCTGTTAATCTTTCGTAGGTAACGTTAGCTATTTCTGAATTGCAATCTATTTTTTTCGAAGTAAGTTTGAAGTAATCGCCTTTCTTTACCCTTATAGGACCATCTTTAAATCTTCCTAATCTTATCTTAGGACCTTGTAAGTCTTGAAGTATTCCAATATCTAAATCAAGATTTTTAGAAACTTTTCTAATAATTCTTATTCTTTCAGCGTGATCTTCATGATCTCCATGGGAAAAATTTAATCTGAAAGTCGTAACTCCAGCTTTTATAAGACTAGAAATGACTTCTTCTGATTGGGTAGATGGTCCAATAGTAGCAACTATTTTAGTCCTTCTTTTTAAATCAACATTCGACATATAAATTTTCTATGAATAAGATAAATTTAACATACTAAAAATTTCTTTATTAAGCTATGGATTTTGACTCATACCAGATAAAAGCTAGGGAAACTGCTTTATATCCTGATTTAGGTTCAAACAATATATATCCTACACTTGGATTGGTGGGAGAAGCAGGCGAGGTTGCAGAAAAGGTTAAAAAGGTATTGAGAGACAAGAATGGTGTGTTTGATATGGAATCAAAAAATGCCATTAAAAAGGAGTTAGGCGATGTCTTATGGTATTTATCTAATTTGTGTACAGAATTCAATTTCTCTTTAAATGATGTGGCATTAGAAAATCTTAAAAAATTAAAGTTAAGAGCCAAAAGTGGCAAAATATCAGGATCGGGTGACAACCGTTAGATTAGTAGCTATATCCAAGACTTGCATATTGAAGATTTGTAATTAAATTTTGAATCACATTTAATAATAGGAATGCTAGTAATGAAGATATATCAAAGCCTCCAATTGGAGGTATAATTCCTCTGAATATATTCAAATAAGGGTCAGTTATTGAGCATAGTGCGGATAGAATACCATTACTCCAATCTATCCCAGGAAACCAAGTTAATAGAATTCGAATTATCAAAATAAAGGAATAAATTGATAATGTTTGACCTAAAACTGCAAAAATTTCTGAAATCATATTAAAAAGCTTTTAGATATTTTAACATTTACTTTTTAGAGTCGCCTAATTGAGACAGGAATTCATCACTCACAGCAAAAGTCTGAAAAAATTTCTCAGATAATGAAAGCCAAAATGATCTACCATCTTTTTGCTTTCTTTTAATTATAAATTTTTTTTCATAGAGTTCTTTTATGTGCTCATATGCACTAGAACCTCTCAGAATTATAAGATCAGACTGTAGTATTCTTCTTTTAATAGCTATAGTTGCAAGTGTTCTTAAAACAGCAGTATTAAGATCTGCAGGCAGTAACTCATCAACAAAATCATTAAGAGTTTGTTTCAGTTCTAGTGATATTTCATTATTTTTCTCAATTAATTCAAGTGCGGACAATTGGTTATTGTATTTTAATTTAAGATCATTAATTGAGGTCTCAACGGAAATCAGATCTGAATTAGTTATCTCAACTAATGCTTTCTTAGATAAAGGTTTACCTTTTAAATACAAAACAGCCTCAATACGAGTTACCAACTCAAAAGAACTTGCACTATTTTGTTCTAATTTGATCTGAATGATAAAATTTACCTAAATATTCTTAAAGATAACGTTAACTTTAATCTTGTGCACCTAAAAACAATTTATAGGTTGGATTGTTTGTTTCATCCCAACATTTATATCCTAGTAATTTGATAAATTCATACCATTCATTAACTTCATTTTTGTTAATTAGAACCCCTATAACAATACGACCAACATCAGCGCCATGATTTCTGTAATGGAAAATGCTAATGCTCCAGTTTGGTTTCATATTTTTTAAAAAACTCATTAGTGCTCCGGGTCTCTCAGGAAATTCAAATCTATAAAGTAACTCTAAAAAATTTTTATCTAATGATTTAGAAAAATTTGAGGGTAAACGCCCTCCAACCATATGCCGTAGATGATTCTTTGAGAGCTCGTCATCACTAATATCAATGAATTTATACTTGGAAAATTCGAATTCTTTTATTAATTTTTCTTTATCTTTTATTCCTTGAACCTCCAATCCAATAAATATCTGAGCATTTTTTGAATTTGACATTCTGTAACTAAATTCTGTTAAATTTCTTTTACTTAATAACTTACATAAATCAATCAAACTTCCTGCCTCTTCCGGGATCTCTACAGCTAGCATGGTTTCCTTATATTCTCCTAATTCAGCTCTCTCTGCTACAAACCTTAGCCTTTCGAAATTCATATTTGCGCCACACGCAATAGCAATTAAATCTTTATTTTGAATATTATTTTCTTCAATATCTTTTTTCATTCCAGCAATTGAAAGAGCTCCTGCAGGTTCCAATATTGATCTTGTATCTTCAAAAACATCTTTAATCGCAGCACAAATTTCATCAGTATTGACTGTAATCATTTTATCTACATATTTTTTTGCAATTTCAAATGTTTTTTCTCCAACTTTCTTAACAGCTACACCATCTGCAAATAACCCAACATTTTCCAATTCAATTATTTTATTTTCCTTTAAGGATCTTGTCATGGCATTAGCATCTTCAGGTTCAACTCCAATAATTTTTATTTCAGGCCATAAGTTTTTAATATAAGCTGATATACCTGCAATTAAACCACCTCCTCCAACTGCTATATAAATACTATCAGGAGATTTTCCATGTTGGCTTATAAGTTCAATGCCTATAGTGCCTTGACCAGCAATCACATCAGGATCATCAAATGGATGGATAAATGAAAGATTTCTCTCTTCACTTAATCTGAGAGCCTCAGTATATGACTCATCATAATTTTCTCCAAAGAGAATTACCTCTGCTTTTAATTCGCGAACAGCATTTACCTTGACAAGAGGAGTGGTTAGTGGCATCACTATAGTTGCTTTAGAATTTAATTTTTTTGCACTTAATGCTACTCCTTGAGCATGATTTCCTGCACTAGAAGTGATTACTCCATTACTAAGTTCTTTCGCTTTTAAATTTCTCATTTTATTATAAGCCCCTCTAATTTTGAAAGAGAAGACTTCTTGTAGATCCTCCCTTTTTAAATAAATATTGTTTCTTAATCTTCTACTCAAATTACTTGCCTTTTCAAGCGGAGTTTCTTTGGCTACTTCATAAACTTGAGCCTGAAGTATTTTCTTTAGGTATTCTTTCATAATTATATTTCTAGCATTAATTATTAATCTAATAAAACATTACATGATCTATTTTAGATATTTGGCTCATTTTGCACCTTTACGTTCTAGATTATATAGATAAATTATTTTAAATAATGTTACTGAGCGATTTAAGTCATCCTAATCAATTAAAAGGCTTATCAGTATCAGAATTGGAAGAAGTTGCTTGCCAGATTAGAGAAAGACATCTTCAAGTGGTTTCTACAAGCGGCGGTCATCTTGGACCTGGTCTAGGTGTCGTTGAATTAACTTTGGCTCTTTATCAAACATTAGATTTAGATATCGATAAAGTTGTATGGGATGTTGGGCATCAAGCATATCCTCATAAACTTATTACTGGTAGATTTAACGATTTTGATACTTTAAGACAGGAAAAGGGTATCGCTGGTTATTTAAAAAGATCTGAGAGTCAGTTTGATCACTTTGGTGCTGGTCATGCAAGTACTTCAATATCAGCAGCCTTGGGTATGGCTATAGCAAGAGATAGTAAAGGAGAAGATTATAAATGTGTTGCAGTCATCGGGGATGGAGCTTTAACAGGAGGTATGGCTCTTGAGGCTATAAATCATGCTGGACATTTACCTGATACCCCTTTTTTAGTAATTTTAAATGATAATGATATGTCTATTTCTCCTCCTGTTGGAGCTTTATCAACTTATCTAAATCGCGTGAGATTAAGTCCTCCTCTACAATTTATTTCAGATAGTGTTCAAGAGAGCGTTAAAAATATACCTATTATTGGAAAAGATATTCCTGAAGAACTTAAAACAATAAAAGGTAGCGTTAGGAGACTCGCAGTACCCAAAGTTGGAGCAGTTTTTGAAGAATTAGGTTTTACTTATATGGGACCTATTGATGGACATGATATCTCAAATTTAATAAATACTTTTAATGCTGCTCATAGATTAAAGAAACCTGTATTAGTTCATGTGGTTACTACGAAAGGTAAAGGTTATCCTTACGCAGAAGCTGATCAAGTGGGATATCATGCTCAATCCTCTTTTGATCTAACTACAGGTAAATCAATACCATCAAGTAAACCCAAACCAAGCAGCTACAGCAAAATCTTTGGTCAAACACTTCTTAAAATATGTGAACAAGATAGTAAGGTGTTTGGTATTACTGCTGCTATGGCAACAGGTACTGGTTTAGATCTACTGCAAAAGAATATTCCTAACCAATACATAGATGTTGGGATAGCTGAACAGCACGCAGTTACTCTTGCAGCAGGTATGGCTTGCGACGGCTTAAAGCCTGTTGTTGCTATTTATAGTACTTTTTTACAAAGAGCATTTGATCAATTAATACACGACGTGGGGATACAAAATCTTCCTGTGTCTTTTGTTCTTGATAGAGCGGGGATTGTTGGGGCTGATGGACCAACTCATCAGGGTCAATATGATATTAGTTACATGAGATCTATTCCAAATTTCGTTTTAATGGCCCCTAAGGATGAAGCAGAACTTCAAAGAATGCTTATTACATCAATTAATCATAAAGGACCAACAGCTCTTCGTATTCCAAGGGGCTCAGGATTAGGTGTTGCAACTATGGATGAAGGTTGGGAAGTTTTGGAAATAGGTAAGGGTGAAATAATTGAAGAGGGTGAAGATATTCTCATTATTGCTTACGGATCAATGGTTGCTTCTTCTATTGAAACATCAAAAATTTTGCAAAAAAACAATGTAAAATCATGCATTGTAAATGCAAGATTTGTTAGACCTTTAGATAAGGAATTAATACTTCCTCTTTCAAATAAAATAAAGAAAGTAGTAACTATGGAGGAAGGAACATTATTAGGAGGATTTGGTTCCGCAATTGTAGAGTTATTAAATGATAACGATATTCATATACCTGTTTTAAGAATTGGAATACCCGACGTTTTAGTTGATCATGCTTCACCTGATCAGAGCAAGCAAAAACTTGGTCTAACACCTGAAAAAATGTCAGAGAAAATACTAAATAAATTTTTCTAATTTAGTTTTTATTAATTAAAACTTAGCTCTTTTATAAAACTCCTCTTGATGCTAAACCCAGAATTGTACCTATTCCAATTATGTGACCTAAACAGTTCGCTCCTACAAATGAAGCATGACTTAAACCACCGAAGAATTTTGAGTTTGGAATTGCAAATCCCTCATTAGGTTTTTGAATTGTTGCTCTTGCAATGGCATATGCCAAAATATTGCATGAAATCATAACTAAAGCTACTTTTGGGGACCATTCAAAAGTTGCTGGTTCAGCTGCAGCAAATAAATTGAATATCATAGGAGAAATTTAATATAGTTATCATCCTACAATTTAATTAGAAAAAATGTTTGGGGTATTAAGACTTATTTACTTCTTTTAAATTAAGAATCTTTATAAAACCTAATAAGATAACAAAATCACTAAGAGTTAAGAAGAATTCTGCAAATCCGTGAAATAAATCAACTTCAACTAATGATTTATGATAAAAATATTCAGAAAGTAACGAAAAAATGATAGTAATAAAAACAAAAAATACAGTTAATGTAAAACCTATTTTTATTGTATTATTAATAGTTTTGATTTTATAAAGGTAAAATAAAAATATGGAATAAGGAATAATTGATAAAGCAAATATAGATGTGTTATCAATGATTAAAAGATTATTTATTATTGTCATTAAGCAATTAACCATAAAATTTGCTTGACCTGTAAATATAAAACGTTGCGATAGCTAAAGTTGAATTGCCTATTAATGTAAATAATCCTTGCAGAGAAACAAGCCAATACAAATCTATTTGATTGTCGTAAATATGCCAAGTTATGGCACTCATTGCTCCAATAAGATTTGGTACCATTCCTAAACCTAACCAATAAAAATTTTTATAAATATCATTTTGACTAACTTTATTAATAATGAAGATAGTCATTATCCACTCCAAAACACTGGAAATATGTATTAACCAAGTACCAAATGAAAGTTCGTGCAAAGTTTAAATGATTTTTTTTAATGAAGATAAAACCTCTTTCGCATGATTTATAGGCGTTACACTTATCCATCTGTTTGCAATTTTACCTTCAGGGGAAATTAAAAAAGTATTTCTGTCAGAATATGGAGGGATCCAAGATCCATATCTTTTACTTACAGTGCCATTGGGATCTGATAATAAGGTATAGTTAATGGCTTTTTCATTGCAGAAACTATCATGTGACTCATCACTATCAGCGCTTATTCCTACAATTTCAGCATTGTTAATCTTGAATTCTTTCATTAGTTTCGAAAATCCTTTTGCCTCAATCGTACAACCAGCTGTAAAATCTTTAGGATAAAAATATAATATTAACCATTTATTTTTAAAATAATCTAATGACCATTCTTTCTTACTTTTATTATTAGCATTAATTCCTGATAAATTAAATTCAGGAGCCAAATCTCCAATTTCAGGAGCAAAATCGAATGAATAAGATTCTATTGGATTTAAAAGTAATGAGAAAAATAAAATTAGAGAAAAAATTATTTTTCTCATGATTTAAAATTTATTTAAATTTACACCTTGAGATTTAGCGAACTTATCTAGACCTAATTTTTGTATTGACTTCAGAGCTTTAGTACTTATTCTTAAACTTACCCATTTATTCCCTTCATCCCACCATAGTCTTCTCTTTTGCAAATTCACTTGTTGTAATTTTTTAGTACGAATATGTGAGTGACTTACAGCCATTCCGTTGTTAGCTCTTGCACCTGTTAATTCACAAACCCTAGACATATACTTAACTGATATATTTACTTAAATAATATCACATTAATCATTTCTTTGAATTAATTAATTCAGTAATTAATTCAGCATTATTTAACTGTAAATCAACTATTTGTTTTTGATCAAGTCCGCCAATACTTAATTTTGCCATATCATAAATATGATTTACTATTTTTTGTTTTAATTCATTCTTGGGATTTTTATCATCTTTAACAAGTATTCTTTTTTCATTCATGTTAGTCAAACCTTGGATTAATGGGTGATCTTGGTTAACTAGTAAAATATGATAATCAGGTAGTGATGGAATTCTTTGCTCCATATAGGCACCCATATCGTTAATTCTTCTCATCTGTTCGGGTAATAAAATGATGGCTGGAGGAGAATTTTTGCCACTAATAGATTGGACTTTAACAGTTACTTTTTCATTATTGAGAGCCTTTGAAATAATATCCTTTAGATTATCCTTATTTGAATTACCATCTTTATCAACTATCTCAGGTGTTTGATTATCTAACTCATCTATGTCTGAGTCAACTCTTTGAAATTGATAATTATCATTCTTATTTTCTAGCCATGGGAGAAATTGTGCGTCAATTATTGGATCGGCTTTCAAAACTTCTTTTCCATTACTTAACCATAAATTTAATGCGTTAGATTGTGATATCTCATCTGAACAGTAGATTACTTTTTTTGCATCAATTGAGCTATTTCTTTCTTTATAGTTGGATAAAGTCGTATAAAATTTTTCGTTATACTTTATCAGTGATTCTTCTTTTAGATATTTTTCAATATCTTTTTCAGTTATATTGTTCCCTAAATTAGTTTCAAAAATTATATTGTCAAGAGATAAGTCCGCAAATTTTTCATCTTCAATAACACCTATTTTAATAAATGCGGAAATAGAATCCCAAATTTCACAATAAAACTCAGGTTCATTTTTTAATAAATCTTTTAATTTACTGGCTATTTTTTTAGATATGAACGAAGAAATTGAACGTACTTTTCTATCTGTTTGGAGGGCGCTTCTACTTACATTTAGAGGAATATCTGTTGAATCTATAACTCCTTTTAAGGGAAGAAGGTACTTTGGGACTATTTCTTTTATTGAATCACTTACAAAAACTTGATTGCAAAAGAGCTTTATTTCTCCTTTGTCCCAATCAGCTCTTCCAGATAATTTAGGGAAGTATAAAATTCCTTGTATGTTGTAGGGATAATCAGTATTTAAATGAATCCAAAGTAATGGATCACCTTGAAAGGGATAAAGATATTTATATAGTTCAATGTAATCTTCATCTTTTAATTCTTTTGGTTGTTTGCGCCAAGGTGGATTTTTTTTATTTATAACCTCCCCTTCCAAAAGGACATCTATAGGCATGAAATCACAATATTTTTTTATAAGTGATTTAATCCTTTCTGGTTCTGCAAATTCTTTCTCTTCATCAAGTAACTGTAAAATAACATCAGTTCCAATATCCTTTCTTTCACTTTCTTCAAGAATATAATTTGGAGATCCATCACAAGACCATTTGTACGCTTTGGAGTTCTCTACTGCAGATTTAGTAATTATATCAACTTTCTCAGCAACCATAAAACTAGAATAAAAACCTAATCCAAAATGACCTATAAATTCATCATTATTTTTTTTATACTTTTCCAAAAATTCTTCAGCACTTGAAAATGCGACTTGGTTTATATACTTCTTAATTTCATCATCAGTCATACCAATCCCATTATCAGATATGGTAATGGAATTGTTTTCTTTATTAATAGTTATATTTACTTTAGGATTATCTGCATTTTCGCAATCTCCAGCCATTGAAGCCATCCTTCTTTTGCTGAGAGCATCAACTGAATTACTAACTAGTTCTCTTAAAAATATTTCATGATCAGAGTAAACAGCTTTTTTTATAATTGGAAATATATTTTCAGTATTTATTCTAATTTCACCTTTTTCCATTACTTAAAAATATAAGACTTAAACATTTTATTTCTAATGAACATCTTAAGCAAGTTTCATTAGGAGTATTGACCGAACAATAAATCAATAATAAATATTATTAGTAATAGCTTTAACTAACTTAATCCAACCAATATACCTCTGTACAATTATTTTCTTCCATAATATATTTTGCTTGATCTATATTTATAGAAGGATTAGTCTCTAGTATCGAAATAATACCTTTATTATGAAGTTTCTTTTGCTCTATAAGAGCTTTTGATAATAATTCTTTTTCTCTAATAATTATGAGCACCTTTTTTTTTATATGATCATCTTCTTTAATTAAATTTCTTAAATTGTCAACAGATATACTAAAACCTAGTCCATTAGCTGAACCCTCTTTCGGATTAAAGTATTCAACTAATTCATCATATCTTCCGCCTTTAGCAATAATAATTTTTTCATCATTCTTAATGCAAATCATTTGAAAAACTGTGCCTTTATATAGGTTTAAGTGAGGCTGAAATGTTGGATCTAATTGAATATCAATACCATATTTTTTAGCTAAAGGATCAATTGTATTAAATAAGAATGAAAGTTCGTCAAGTACTTTATTTTCTCCAAAAATTTTAATTAATTCATTAATTACTTTAGTTGGCTCGCCTCTCATATAAAGCAATTCTTTCAAGATATTTTTTTCATCTTCATTAATGTCTAACTTATTTAAATTGTCATGATCTAGATTTACCATTATTTTTTTTATTTTTTCATATTTATTATTAATGTATTTTTTTAAGATAAGTTCCATTATCGTTGTGCTGCTGACTAGAAATTTTAGTTGGCAATCATCTTTTAGCTTTAATTTGTCAATTGAATCAAAGAGAATATTAAATACTTCTATCTCTGGAAATTTACTGCTATGCCCAATTAGTTCGATACCACTTTGTATTCTCTCTTTAAAAAGTTCCACATTCTTATAACCTTCTTTTTTTTCAAAAATTGTTCCATTATTCCAGAGCCTTAATGGCCTTTTTTTATTTATAAGTCTTGTAGAAATTAATTTCACAATTGATGTAGTCATTTCTGGTCTTAGACATAGAGATTTATTACTCACAATGCTTACTAATTCATTTTGATTTATAACTTCCCTAGATTTAAAAATCTCACTTTTATTAATAAGAGAAGGTGCTACCTCTTCATAACCCCATAATTTATATACATTATTTAAAGTTGCAATAATTTGGCTGTTTTTTCTAACATCTAATAAATTAAATTCTTTAATATCAGTCATTTTATTAATTAATAATTTTATTGATCAGTATATAACTGGGGATTGAAGGGAGAAACTTTTGATAATTCACCCTTTAACTCTTTCTCTATTGTGGGACTACAAGCTAGAATCCTCCCTGAACTTAATTCAAATTCTCCTTTCGGATAGTTTAAAACGATACCACCTGCTTCATAAACAATTATTGAACCTGCAGCTAAATCCCATTTTTCTAGGCCTCTTTCCCAGAAACCATCAACCTTACCTGAGGCGACAAATGCTAAATCAACAGCAGCAGCTCCTCCTCTTCTAACACCTCTTGTTTTATGAGTGAGCCAGCAAAATTCGGCGTAGTTATTATCTTCAATCTCAAATCTGTCATAGGCAAAGCCAGTTACTAGAAGGCTCTCACTAAGGTCCTTAGGCGTAGAAACATTTATTTTCTTCCCATTACAAAATGATCCGCTATTAATACATCCCCAATATAGTTCTTGGAAATATGGCACTGATATTGCTCCTAAAATTGGCATATCTTTATATACAAGACCAACAGAAGTGCCAAAGAATGGATATCCATGAGAATAATTTGTTGTGCCATCAAGTGGATCGATGCACCAAATTAAATCATTAGAACGATTTGTTTTTCCAGATTCCTCTGCCAAAATTGAGATTTCAGGTGATTCATTTTCTAAAAAGTTCTTAATTTGTTTTTCTACTTCCAAATCAACGTTCGTTACTAAATCACCTTTTCTTCCTTTAGAAGAAATGTTCTGTATATTCTGGTAATTTTCTTTCAGAATTCTTGAACCAATTAATGCTGCCTTTTTAGCGATTTCAGTAAATCTCTCTAAATTCAAATCTAAGTTGAAGCTTTTATATTTCTTATGTAATTCCATTAAATTCTAATCTTCTTCAAATTCCCAAGGTGGCGCAACTCTTGTAGTCCCTTGTCCAAAAAATTGCCCAAATTGAAGTTCGTAAACCTCATCATAATATGTTGTCTCTACTTCAACATCCTCAATGGCTTTACCTACACAAAGTAAAGCATATCCTTGATCTTTTAATTTTTGGGAGACACCCATGGCATGTCTTTGTTCTAGTTTTCCTGAGATAATTTTCACGGCACATTCAGTGCAACATCCATTACGACAAGAGAATGGTAATCTAAACCCTTTTTTTTCAAATTCTTTTAATATGTATTCATCACTGCTTACATCTTGCTGATATACTTTTCCTGTAACTTTATTTTTTATAGTGACTTTAAACTTCTTTTTCAATTAAATTTCCTCGATAATGGGATATTAAAAGGTTAAAATAAGGTTTCTAGGAGAGGTGGCCGAGTGGTTGAAGGCGCAGCATTGGAAATGCTGTATAGGGGC
>CAYSSQ010000010.1:0-40764 GCA_964433825.1 uncultured Prochlorococcus sp.
ACCTAAAATAAGAATCTTTTTAAGATCACCTCTTTGAGGCATAATTAAGAAAACAAATTTATTTAATGCTACTTATAAATTATCAGATGTTAATCAACTTGCTTGAAAAGCAACATTTGTTTCTATAGTAATAATAGAAAATAATTATTTATGAGCGAACTTCAACGACTTAAAAGTTTGTTGCCACCAGAAAATGAAAGTTGGGTATTTATTGAAGCAGCTGCTGCTATAGACCCTCCATTAATAACTTTAGAAGAAATTGGACGGGATGAAGTCGAAATTCAAATTGATTTAGACAAATGGGATAAATTTGCTCTTGATCATAGGAATCTACTTTTCTGGCACGAAGTTGGCAAAATACAAAACGATACTATTCCAAGAGATGGTTGGGAAATGGCTGCTTTAGCAATAGGTCTTGGAGGAGCCATTGGAGAACTATGGGTTCAAGATGGTTTGCTTTTATTACTTGCTTTGGGATTATCAGGATTTGCAGGATATAGGCTTTATACTAAAAATAATTCTGAGAAAAGATTACAAGATGCTGTATTGGCAGATGAGAGAGCTATAGATCTTGCATGTAGATTTGGGTATAGCATTCCTAATGCATATAAAAGTCTTGGAGGTGCCTTGAAAGAATTAATAGAAAATACAAGGAAGAAGAAGAATAGATCATTTTTTGAGGATCGTTTAGAAGCTTTAAGAAGAAGTGCTGAGAAAGCAAGATCAGAACTATCCCAGCAAGAAGGTTCTCAAAAATCAGTGTCAAGTGAAAACGTCTATGGACAATAAAAGATTAGTATTTATTGCGGCAAAAGCATGTGATAATAAAAAAGCTAAAGATATTAAATTAATTAATATAAATAAAGTTTCATACATAAGTGATTGGATCTTGATAGCAGAGGGACTCTCAGATGTCCAAGTGAGATCTATTTCAAATTCAGTAGAAGAAGAATTAAAAATAAATGCAAAAATAGAACCTCTCAGAAAAGAAGGTATAAATGAAGCTAAATGGGCATTACTAGATTACGGCGATTTAATAATTAATATATTCCAGCCAGAATATAGAAAATTTTATGATCTTGAGGCTTTTTGGAGTAATGGCGAGAATATTAATTATCCCTAAATATTATGAATAATTCAAAGTGCCCTGTTCCAAAAGAACAACAACCAACAAATGAATTTTTAGAATTATCAAATTCAATAGTATTTTCTTGGCCTAAATCAAATCGCAGATTATCAATAGTTTTATTATCGATATGGTTTTTCACTTTCTTTCTTTTTATATTTATTTCATCTGGAAGTGTTTACTTTGAAAAAAATTTTATAAAGTACATACTAATAAGTTTTTTTAGTAGTCTTTCAATACCACTATTAATAATTTTTCGACTTTATTTAGGTTGGAATCATATTTTTAAAAGACTTACCTCTGAAAAAGTTGAATATGAGGAGTCTGGATGGTACGACGGGCAAACATGGATAAAACCAATAGCCTTAAAGGAAAAGGAAAGCTTAATTGCCACTTTAGAAGTTAAACCTATACTAAGAAATTTAATACAAATTGCATCTATAATTTCCTCAATACTTCTTTTGGGAATCTTATTTTTTCAATATACAAAAATTTAAATGAGTTCGAATTTTAAAAATTTATACACTTCAAACAATCCTCCAATAGAAGTTATTTTCAAAAGGGGATCTCACGTTGAGTCAAGACATAAAGTACATGCTGTTATTTGTGATAATAAAGGAAGAGTTCTAAAGTGTGCGGGTAATCCACAATATAAAAGCTTTATTAGATCAGCATTAAAGCCATTTCAGGCAATTCCATTTGTTAGTAGCGGAGCTTCTTCCCAGATAAAGGATTGTTTAAAATCAATCGCTATTTCGTGCGGATCCCATAGCGGTTCGAAATTACATGCAAGGCAAGCCTTCAAAATCCTATGGGAATACGATATTGATATTACTAAATTAAATTGTCCCATAAAACAAACTAGTCCCCTTGAACATAATTGCTCTGGAAAACATGCAGCATTTTTAGCTACCTGTAAAAAACTTAATTGGCCTACTAGTACTTATCTAAAAGGAGACCATCCTCTTCAACAAGAAATTTTTAGAATCATATCAGACTTGCTATGCATTCCATCAGCTGATATTTATGCTGAGAGAGATGATTGTGGAGCTCCTACACTATTTCTAAAGCTTCTTGAAATGGCAAAGCTTTACGCAATACTAGGTAGCTCTGATAATGCCGAATTAGAACAAATTAGTAGAGCAATGATTCAGAACCCTATACTAATAAGTGATAATAATTTATTTGATACTGAAATAATAAGAGCCTCTCATGGACAGGTAATTAGTAAGGGAGGTGCTGAAGGCATATTGTGTATGGCTAAAACTAATGAAGGCATTGGTTTAGCCTTGAAAGTTGAAGATGGATCTAAAAGAGCCAAGCATGCAGCTGGTTTGCAAATACTAAAACAACTTGAATGGATCACAAACGAAAGGATTCAGGATATCATAGAAAAAATTTTTAAATTCCCTGAAGGTGTAAATTTAACCGCGGTAGGTGAATTAAAATTCCAAGAATCATAAATTAAGGTTTAAATTTCTCACTTTCACATGTATGCTTAATATATGACGCGGGGTAGAGCAGTCTGGTAGCTCGTCGGGCTCATAACCCGAAGGTCGGAAGTTCAAATCTCCCCCCCGCCACCAATTATAAGTAGCCTGTTTATACAGGCTATTTTTATGCATTGCATAATTTTCTAATGAATTTTTAATAAACTTATTAAAAAATTCAAATTTCTAAAAACTATTTATAAATTAATAAAAAGTAAAATAATCTTTTTCAAAGCTTTAAGAAAATAATTTTAATTAATAAAACTCATAGTATCTATTGAAAAAAGTTAGCTATAAAAAAATAGTTATTTAAAAATAATTAATTAGTCTTTTCTAAAAAAAATTTAAATCTTTATTTTAATTAAATTTTTATTAATTTATCTTCCAATTCTTTTATCAATTTTCTAATGTTAACTTCAGATCTACGTCTTTTTCTCATTATCCCGATCAATAAGATAAATGATAGAAATATAATTAATGAGTATACATATAAATTATTATTCAGATAATAAGACATATTTAAAATTATGGTATATTTTTACATTATTTTTTTGCATGTAATTTTAAAATAGGTACTTAATACAAATATTACACTATTATCTTTTATAAGTTTTTAGTGATGATTTTTTTGTTTGCGTCAAATTTGGATAAATTAACAAAAGTGATATAAGTACTGAAAAATGAGCGATAATTATAAATACTAAATCTAAATTCATGAATAAAATAGTAACTAATTCATTAATAACAGACAAAAATGATTTGTTAAGTTTTCCTTATCTTTTTAATATATGTATTTCTTTTCCAGATCGTCTATTAGATCAAATGTAGAACTAGACTTATTATTTATTTTTTTGCCCATATAAGAAATTACTAATACACCAGAAACAAAAAGAGTTAAAGGTGCAATAATAAATAAAAATGACTCTAGGTTCATAAACAATAATTGCTACTAATAATAAAATATTCAACCAGTAAAGATAATTAAATAGGTACTTATTACATTTTTAAATTCTAATGAAATTGATCTCAATATACTTAGCTCAATAATTTACTAATTAAAATTTAAATATTAATAGATTCAAAAGAATCTGATTTAAAAAAAAATATTTTAAGAATTTTTTAATGGAGATTATTTTCATATGAGTTATATGTAAGGTATGGATAAAGATCATTTAGTAGATTTAATAACATCATCTCTTTTTCAAGATGGACAGAAGAAATCATTAAAATCTTATGAGGCAATGAAGAAATATCTAGAACGTCTAAATTTAGATCAACTACGATTAATGTCTAAAGAATTTATTCTATAAAAAATTTATGAATTTTTATAAATAAAATTTATATTTGATAAAAATTAAAAAAAGATAAGTAATACTATTACTAAAAAAATGTTTAAAATTTTATTAATTGCTTTTAGTGAATTTGGTCTAGGGAAATTAGAAATAGTTGTAATATCACTCGTAGCAATAATATTTCCTATTTTATTTGTTTTAGCTTCAAAAAACTTAGATGCAGAAGGAGTTTTTTCTTGGATGATGGAAAAACCAGATGACTGGATTGGGAAAAAATAACTTCTTTGAAAAAATTAAGGTTTTTATATTCACTTTTTATTAGGTCTTTTCTTCAAAATTTAATTTTGATAACTGATCAACAGGGAAATCATATATCTGACATTCTTTTTCGATATTAGTAACAATTATTGAACCAAGTTTTTTCATATCTATTAAAGATATTAGTTTATTTTTAGAAAACTCTTTATAAGTTTCTCCAATAGCGAATTCCATTGCACCTTCCTCAGATATTCCAAAATTAGATGTATTACAGTAAGTTCTAGAAAATTTTTTTGAAACCTTAGTGGTTAGATTATCAATATTTTTTTGTGATATATCCTTTGAAAAAGTAGGTTGAGAAAAAAGAAAAAGAAATGAAGACAAAATTATTGTCCAGATAATTTTAATCATTAATAAATTATTAAATTTATTTTTATATAATAAAACAAAATTATTAATAGATGTTTTTAATAGATTTATCTTATAAAAATTTAATTAAGATAAAAACAATTATTTAATTACCAAACAAAGCATAATTTAGAAATTTATTAATAATTTATATAAAATATAATGCATCTATTGATTTTAAAAAATTATTAAGGCAAATTATCAGATAAAGAATGATTATGTATGGCTTTACCAGAACTTATTTTTGCTTCTCCTGAAGGAGGGACTATTCATAGATATCAATTAAGTGGTGGCAAAAGATTATTTATTAGGTTTATAAGTTGTCATTTGGGAAGTTGTAGATTTTATAAAAACATTGAAGAAGCTGCAAGATATCTTGAAATAGCGCATATTGATTCAACTAAGAAATAAATTTATTTAATAGACTAGTTTTAATAATTTTAAGTAACACAACAATATTGCTACAAAAGATAGAGAATTTCTATCAAATAAGTATTTAATTATTCACTTGAGTTATAGTGCCGAGAGAAATAAGGTTATTTTAAAATTAAGGTTCATGAAAAATAACCAAATAAATTTCTTTAAATCAAAAGACTTGAATTCTGTTTTAAGTCCCTTAGGAGAAGATTTAAAGACATTTAGAGAAAAAAGAATAGTAAAAATAGAAAATTATGAGGTAAAAGAGAGTGCGAAAGAACTAAATATAGGAATATATGGTTGGTACGCTATTTGTCCTTCAAAAGAATTAAAAAAGAATGAAATATATCATTTTTCAATGTTTGACGAGCCTTTATTACTATTAAGAGATGAGAATAATTCTGTAAGGTGTGTAAAGAATGTGTGTCCACATAGAGGGGCTTCATTTTACGATGGTGATTTTATCAATGGAGAATTAACTTGTCCGTATCATGGTGCAAAGTTTACTTCGGAGGGTAACTGTAAAAATATTGATCGGTTAACTTGTAGCCATATTGTGGACAGTAATTATAAAAGTTATGCTAAAAAAATTCATCTTTTTCAATACAAGACAATGGAAAGAGATGGTTATGTTCTAATAAACTATTCTGAGAATCCAGAAACGAACTTAAATGATCATGAAAAAAACAATGCAATAGAAAATCATGAATTAATTAAACATGGTTTCAAGATTGATGATTACGTATCAGAGGAAGTGTTAGTCGATTTTAAATGTGACTGGGCAAGAATAATTGAGAATCACTTAGACATTCTGCATATCTTCTGGGTGCACGGAGATACGATCCCAGATAAAGACGTTAATAAAAATGTCCTTACAAGTTTTGATCAAAAAATAAATATTAATAAGGAATTTATAGAAAGTATTTATTCTTATAAAAACAACTGCTCTAAAGAGTTTATAAGAATTAAATTTATTCCACCTGGACGAATATTAATTTATAAGGGTGACCCTGAAATGGCAAGATACGTTCAAGTACTTGACCACATACCATTAGGTAACAATAAAGCTAGAGTTATTGTTAGGCATTACAGAAAATTTTTGAAAAACAAAATCATTAGAGAACTTGTTCTTTTTGAGGAGATTCAAAGAAAAACATTCTATAAAATTTTCAATGAAGATTATATGATACTTAAAACTCAGACCTATAATCTAAAGTTAGAACTTCTTAAAAATGACGAGATTAAACTTCTAGGTGAAGACAAAATTATAAAATATTTCTGGAATTGGTATAAAAAATCAGAGGAGAAAGATAATCCATGGAGATATAGTAAGAAAATTGAAAATAATATGGATGTATATGATAAATTAATTTTTAAATATCCTCCAGAGATTAATAGATTGGATATTTTAAATAATTTAAGAATTATAAGAAAAACACTTATAAGATATGCTTCTCCTTTATTAATATTTCTAATTCTTATTTGATGAAAAAGGTTAACAGGCCCGCATGGCTAAACTGGATATATTTACTTATTTTTATAGGCTCTTCAATTCAATTATTCGTTTTTTGGAGTAATAAACTCTCTTGAAATCAAAATATTGGCTAGAAGCTAGAAATATAACTGTATTAAAAAATAGCTTTGAAGTCGTTAAAAATTTAAGCTTAAATATTAAAAATTCGGAAAATGTACTGATATTAGGACCTAACGGCTCAGGTAAGTCATCAATAGTTGATTTGATAAATAGAAATATCTACCCATTAGAAAAATTTAACTCGAGCTTTAAATTATTTGATAAGAGATTAATTAATATATGGGATCTTCGAAATAAAATAAGTACTGTTAATAATGATATTAAAATAAGAATTAATCCTGAAATTAAAGTTATAGATTTAATTATTTCAGGTCTCTATGGGAAATATTGTAAAATAGAGGAACAAAATAGAAATGATGAAATATTAGCAAAAGAACTAATAAATCAAATGCTAATTAATAATATTTCCAATAAAAATTTTGGAAACTTATCTGATGGGGAAAAGCAAATCTCACTAATAGCAAGAGCAACTATAAATAATCCAGAGATATTAATCCTAGATGAGCCTAGTATTAATTTAGATTTAAGTTCAAAGATAATATTATTAAATATAATTCAAGAATCAATTAAAAATGGTCGAAAAATTTTATGTATTACACATGATCTTGATATGATTGCTGAATATTATGATCGAATAATTTTATTAAAAGATAGAAAAATAATCGCAGATGGTAAACCCAATCAAATATTGAATAGTAAAAATATAAATAATCTTTTTAATGTAAAAATTAGGTTATTAAAACATAAAAACAATTGGAGTATCTCTAGATAACCCTTCTATAAAATTATTAGAAATATTATAAAAAGAAACAGTAATAAATATAAAAATGATTTGTTATTTCTCGAAATAATAGCATTACTTTTAAAAGAGGATGATCCACACCTAGCACAAACAATTCTTCCACCTAAAGATCGATCAGAAATTAGGTTATTACCTCCACATCTACGACAAGTTTTATTTACCATAATTTTTATTTTTGTAATAAAATTATAATTTATTAGAAATTAATATAATCATTTTAAAATTTTGTAAAGAATCTCATCAATAAATAAAACCTTAATGAGAATCTATTGCAATAAGTCGACTTTTAATTCATAATTAAAATTAATAATTAATATTATATCTAATATGAATTTCCATAATTATGGAGAATCAAATACCCAATCTGTAAGAATAATAACTGGACAATCAGTTTTAATAGATCCTACTTCTAGGCCAAAGGGTACATGCTTAGAGGTAGAGAATGGTATAGCTAGAGTTTATTGTCCTTGTGAAGAAACAGAAGGTATGACATTAGCTTTTCTTCAGTCAGGGGATCAATTAAGAACTGACAGACTTTGTAGCGAAGGTGTTTGCGTAGAAGCACTTACGGATCTTTCCTTTCATAGCAATGCAGAGATTTCAGACAATTCTGGATTCGATGCAGTAAATGAATGGACTTTGCAATTGTTAAGAATTAGACATTTGGGAAATGCAGAGCAAAGATTACAAGCACTTTTTGCAATTTTAGTTAACCGATTAGGAAGAAGGTGTGGCCAATGGTGCGAATTACCCTTTAGATTAACTCATGAGAGAATTGGAGAGTTAATTGGATCTACCAGAGTTACATCCACAAGGTTAATTTCTAAGTTAAGAACCGCTGAATTACTAATAGCTCCTTTAGGCACCCAGACTGTTAGCGTTGCTCCTTCATTTATTGAATCATCTCCATTGGATAGTTAGAGGCAATGATATCTGAGTCAATTGTTGAAAATTTATTTAATGAAATTGATTGGATTATATCAAGGACAAAATTTATTGTTCTTAATTTAAAAGAGACTAATAATAGCAATCTCAGATTTAGGCTTGAAAGTGAATTTGCAATACACATTAATAGATTGTCAACTATAAAAAAGCTAAGTTTAGGAATACAAAACTTGAGCAAAGAATCAGTGAGCTTATCCTCTTTATTGGTTGAAAAATGTAAAAGAACTAACTCTGAAGTACTTAACGGAAATGAATTATTTTTTACTTAACTCAGCATCTATTAATAATATCGCAGATGGTTGATCATCTGAGAACCTCACCTTCCCTAAAATATGAGCGAATTCATCTTCGGATTTTATTTGCCCTTCCATAATGGGATCTAAAAATACACTTGTTCTTGAATCAAAAGATCTTTCAGCCATTGAATAAAGCTGTTGTAAAGAAGAGCTTAAATCAGCCTCCATATTAAAAGCATATGAGATGACATCATTAATATTTTGCCATTCTTGGACTGGCTTTTCTAATTCATGTAAATCAATTCTTTGGCCCCGAGCTATTAGATAATTTGAAAAAGTATACGCATGATTCATTTCATCCTTAGATTCATTTAAGAAGAATGAACTAAAACCATAAAGATCTCTTTCCTGAAACCATAGTGAAATTGCGTAATACTGTACACTTGCATTTCTTTCCATTGTCAGGTGATGATATAAATTATCCAGTAAATCTTTATCCAAATCCTGAGCTATAGCTCTTCCAGATAGGCCAAATTTAACTTTAGCTGAAGTTTTTAAGCTATTTTCAGACATAGGAAAATATAGTATCTCAAAATATTATACAGCATTATGTATAATTTATCATCATAAGATATATAATATTTATTAAAAACCTGTTTAAAAGTGATGATTTTTTGTGAAATTGATTTAAATATTAGGAGTTTTAAGAAAGGCTATAATTTTAAAAAGAAAAAATGTAAAAAAAATAAATGTTCAAATTGGAAAGGAGGTAAATGCAAATGTAAAGGAAGATAGTTATGCTACATTTCTTTTATATCCTCCAGGGAAAAGAAAAAACTGACTACCCTTAATTAGAGAGAGATCGCATCTTTTACCTGTTTTTACATTTTGATTAATGTTTGTCCTAACCCTCAAATTAATGTCAGATATTTTAACTTTGTAAATATAATAATCACCCAAGAACTCCTTTGCTACTACAACACCTTTGCCATTCACTGATTCTTTTAAAGAAAATGATTTTGGAGATATAGATAAAAACTCTACTTTTTGATCAATTGTTAAGTTAACATTAGTATTGTCAATTATTGAACTTAGTTTATTCTTGTCTCTAGATAATTGAATAATATTATTACCAAGAATAAATGAACTCACAAAGAGAGATTCTGGATTATTAATAATTTGATGAGGTTTATCAAGTTGATGAATTTGTCCGTCATTCATAACTGCAACTTTGTCACAGATAGCCATTGCTTCTTCTGGATCATGAGTAACCATCAATCCACTTGCATTACATTCTTTCAATATATTGGGTAGTTCGCCTCTCAGTCTCAATCTTACATTGAGATCTAAACTACAAAATGGTTCATCAAGTAATATAAAGGAAGTCCCAGGGGCTAAAGCTCGAGCTATTGCAAGTCTTTGTTTCTGGCCTCCAGATAATTGATGAGGATATCTATTTTTTAAATTATCAATTCCTAAAACATTCAATAAATAATTTACTTTTGTACTATCTTTTCTATCTTTTAGACCAAATACTGCATTTTCAAAGGCTGTTAAATGTGGGAATAGTGCATAATCCTGAAAAACCATACCAATATTTCTTTTTTCAGGAGCGACTATCTTTTTTGCATTAGATATTTCTTTATTATTAAGTATTATTTTACCTCTCTTTGGGTGATCAAATCCTGCTATTAGTCTTAATAAAGTTGTTTTTCCACATCCTGATGGCCCTAAAAGGCCTAAAAGCTCTCCTTGCTTAATTTCAATATTAATAGATTTCAATATCCAATTATTGAAATTATTTTTTTCATATGAGTGATATAGATTATCAACAAGTAATGATGTTTTATTTTTCAAGTAGGATTCATGATGAATAAACTAAAAATTAGCAGAAATTAATATTTAAAAAACTCCCAAGTATATTTTTATACTTTAAATAAATACAATACTAATTATTGATGAAACCAATGAAAAAATCAGAACGAGTAAAAATAATAATTGAGGAACTAGATAAGCTTTATCCTGAGACTCCCATTCCACTTGAACATAGCAATGCTTTTACTTTATTGGTAGCTGTAGTATTAAGCGCGCAGTCAACAGATAAGAAGGTAAATGAACTTACAAAAGATCTTTTTTTTAAAGCTCAAACACCGGAGAAAATGATTAGTTTAGGTATTGAAAATATATACAAACATATTAAGCAGCTTGGGTTGTCAAATCAGAAATCAAAAAATATATACCATTTATCAAAAATCATTGTTGAAAAATTTAATAGTAAGGTTCCGAATAGCTTTGAAGATCTTGAATCTTTACCCGGAGTTGGTCATAAAACAGCCTCAGTTATAATGTCTCAGTTCTTTAATGTTCCTGCATTTCCCGTCGATACTCACATACATCGGTTAGCTCAAAGATGGGGGTTAACAAAAGGTTCAAATGTAATTCAAACAGAAAAGGATTTAAAAAAAATATTTCCAATTACTAAATGGAATAAATTACATTTGCAAATTATCTTTTATGGAAGAGAGTTTTGTACCGCGAGAGGATGTGATGGAACAAAATGTTTTCTTTGTAGAAAACTATATCCGAATAGAAAAAAAAAGTTTGTTACTAAAAAAGCCTGAATGAATCTATATAATAGAGAAAATTTCAAAATCAATGAAAATAGCAATTACAGGAGCCTCTGGCAAAACCGGATATAGGATTGTAGAGGAATGTAAGAAAAAAGGTTATGAAGTCACACAAATAATTAGAAAGAACTCAAAATTGAATAATGATTTAAAAGATATTGATACTGTTAGAACCTCTTTGGCAGACAAAACCAATCTAGATAATGCCTTAAAAGGCGTTGATGCACTAATTATCGCAACTGGAGCAAGACCTTCAATCGATTTAACTGGGCCTTTAAAAGTTGATGCCATTGGAGTTTATAGTCAACTTGAAAGTTGCAAAAGAATGGGTATAAAGAGGGTAATATTAGTAAGTTCTCTTTGCACTGGCAAACTTTTACATCCATTAAATCTTTTTGGCTTAATTTTGATCTGGAAAAAGATTGGAGAAAATTTTCTAAGAAAACCTGAATTTGATTGGACAATAGTTAGACCTGGAGGTTTAAAAGAAAATGAAGAAATAAAAGGTCAAAATATTTTATACTCCAAAATAGATACACAATTTGAAGGTTCCATATCTAGAAGATTGGTTGCTAAATGTTGTGTAGATGCTCTAAATAATAAGAATTCTATAAACAAAACAATAGAAATTACTAGTTCAAAAGATTACAGCAATATTTCTTTTGAAAAAGCTATGCAAATTATTTAAATAATGTAAAAATAAAAATAAAACATGAAAATAAATTCAAAAATTGATGCATTAAAGTTAATGCTCACAGATTTACGTACGAGGAATGAGCCAATAAGACATAAGGCTGCATTTAAAGGATGTCAACCTGAGTTCCAAAGTCTTGTATCCAGATTGATACTTCAATTAGAAGAGGAACTTGATTTCGAAAAGAAGCAAGAAAGAAATTATTAAAGTTCAAATATTAAAAATAATTATTATTTAAACCGTATGTTATTTTTACTTTATTTCTACATATATTAGATTATTGAAAAATACAAAATTATCAGAAAGTTTTAACTTAAAAAATATTCCTAATATTCTTACGATAATTAGGATTCTATTGATAATTCCCATAATATATTTTTTAGAAGTTGAAAATTCTAATCTTGTTTGGTATCTATTATTATTTGCTGGTTTAACAGACTATTTGGATGGTTTATTTGCTAGATGGTTAAATTCAGTATCTAAAATAGGATCAATTCTTGACCCTCTCGCTGACAAAATAATTATTATCATCCCTCTAATTTGGCTTTGCAAAGAGAATATAATTCCCTACTGGTCTCTATCAATTATAACTTTAAGAGAGTTCATTATTACTGCCGCAAGATCTACTAGCAATGACGGCATGCCAGCATCAAGATATGCGAAATACAAAACATTATTATTTTTTATATCTTTGATATTAATTTTCTCTCCTTTTAAAGAAAATAATATTACTAATATAGGGTTAATAATTTATTGGATAGGTTTCTTTCTCAACATTATTTCCTCTATTAGTTATTTAACTATTAAAAAGAAGTTTATCTGAGTTAGGATCGAAATGTTCATCCTTTTTGTAAATAAAGTCGTTATTAAAACTATTCTTTAAGCCTCTAAACAAATCAAATTTAGGCTGCCAATTTAAATCATTTTTTAATTTATTAATAGAAGTTAGATAATGAGTTAGTCTTATTGGGAATAACTTTCTTGCTTTAGGATCTAACTTTCTGTAATCAAAGGGAAAGAGATTAGTTTTATTAATTTCAATATTACAAACTTCAGCACATTTATAAATAAGACCTTTTATTGTTACACCTTTTTCACCTGAACAATTATAAATTTGATTTTTTGTCTTTTCTGTTTCGATAGATTTGATCATCGCGTCAGTCAGATCAGAGACATGTCCTAGCTGTGTTAGAAGAAGCCCATCTCCAGGTATTGGTATTTGCTTATTATTAATTATTCTTTCGAAAAACCAATTTTCAATTTTATTGTAATTATTTGGTCCGTAAATATATGTAGGTCTAAAGCTAGTAAAAGGTATTCCCTCCTTAATTAACCAATCCTCTGTCTCAAATTTACCCTTATGCCTGCTTTCACTATCTATAGAATCAGTTTCTAATATTGGTATTTCTGTGTTCGTCTTATAAACCCCTGCAGAACTTACATATAAATATCTTTTAAAAGAATTATTAAGATTATCAATAAGAAGTTGAGTTTGGTTTAGTTCGCGGCCTGAAATATCAAAAATATAATCATAATTATTTTTACAAATTTGTTCGATATCTTTTATTTTATTCCTGTCTCCTTTAATAAAATTTGCTCCTGCGGGAATCGGATTATTCCCCCTTGTAAAAATATCAACTTTTAAATCTTTTGAAAGGAATTTCTCTACCAATGACTTACCTACAAATCTTGTTCCACCCATTACAAGTATTTTCATAATCTTAAATTTCCTAATCTTAGAAGTATTCTTAGTAAGTAATATTTAGAATACTACTATTTGTATGTAATTAGTGAAAAGGAATTAATTATGAAAATGATCCCAGCAATTGATTTAATGGATGGAAAATGCGTGAGACTATTAAAGGGGGACTTTAATAATAGTAAACAGTTTTCAAATAATCCCTCTTTACAAGCAAAATTATGGGAAGAGAAAGGAGCTACTTCTATTCATATAGTTGACTTAGATGCAGCAAGATCAGGAAAGATCTCAAATGATAAATCTATTATTGAAATACGAGAATCAACCAACTTACCTCTTCAGCTAGGCGGAGGGATAAGGTCTGAAGAGAGGATAAAACAATTATTTTCTTATGGAATTGATAAAATTATCATGGGGACATCGGCAATTGAAAACAAAAAATTAGTAGAAGAGATCACGTCTAAATTTCCAGGTAAAATAATAATTGGTATAGATTCAAAAAAAGGCAAAGTAAGTACAAGGGGTTGGTTGAAGCAGTCTGAGGTATATGCTTTGGATTTAATAAAGGATCTTTCAAGCTTAAAGATATCTAGCTTTATTGTGACTGATATTGATACTGATGGTACATTAAATGGACCAAATGAAGATTTTATTAAAGAAGTTTTAAAAAATACATCTATTCCTGTTATTGCATCTGGAGGAATAGGTTCATTATCTGATTTGATAGCACTTACAAAATTTGAAAGTTATGGTTTAGAGGGAGTCATAGTTGGTAAAGCTTTATATGAAAATAAATTTACGATTCAAGAGGGTAATAATGTCATGTCATCTGAAAGGTTGAATGATATTTCAAATAATAAGGATTATTATGCATAAATAATTAGTTTTATTAGATCCTAGGACTGGAATTTAGATGGCATATTAGTTAATTTAAAGAAGAATTTAAAATCTTAAGTGACAACAAATAATGAAAAATCAATTTTAATAATAGCTCCAAGCTTAATTGCAGAGTCTTTATCTCTTAAGTTAACTTCTTTAGATCGTAATTTAAACGTTTATTTAAATACAAAAGATAATAATTTGATTCCTGATGTGGTTATTTGGAACATTCTTAATTATCAATCTGAAGACCTAATAAGATTGGAACTTTTAAAATTGAGAGATAGATGGGAAGGATCAAATATCTTAATTATTTTTTCTGGTGATTTTATAAAAGAAGATACCCAGCCTCCAAATCTTTCTAGCGAAGGAATTTTATTTAATCCTAATGCAAATAAAGTATTATCAGCAATTAATACACTATCAGAAGGAGGAAGAGTATTTGATGTAGACAATAGGAAAAACAATCCAAATAAAAAAATTAAAGTAATTTCTTTTAATCAAAAAATATTATCTTCTGGCCTAAAACAGATTGATAAAGAAATTAATAAAATCTTTCTTTACATTAATAGTGATTTAACCCCTGAGATTTATAAATTCATTCTAAGAGGGAGATTAAGAGAATTAATCACTGCAAAATCTCTTCTGATTTTTCTCTGGGGTAATTCATTAGATCTTTATAATGAAGAATCTTTCTATAACTATGACGAGGATAATTCATTAATAAATGAAGAAACAATATTTATATACAATAAAGATTCATTGGAAATATGGAATTTAATTTTTAAACGTTTGAATAAAAAATATTCTTCCGCTAATTTTAAATCTGAAATTTCAGATTCAACTCTTATACTTTCTGGTTTAAAGAAAGAATTTATTTCAAAATTAATATGTAATGTATTAAATGAAATTGATAGTTTGGTTAAAAATCTAAATGAAAATTATAATGATAAAGGTTATGAAGATGAATTCATCTCTTTAATTAATCAGTTAAAAAAGAACACCATCTCAAATATTGGAGAAAGTTATTTAAGGATAAAAAAGGATAGTAAATCTCTAGATTTAAATGAATATATATTTAGTGTATTCAGTTCTCAGGATGATGATATTGAAGCTCATAATGCCTTAGTCTTTATTAATCCTATAGTTAATAATCAACCTTTAGATATTGATGGTAAATTATTACCTCTTTATGAAACTGAATCTTTTAAGTTGATGGAATCAATAATTTCAAATTGGGCCATAAGAACAAGTAACGTTTTAGCATCAGAAATCTTTAATTATTGTTCAAGTTGGCATGAATTAAGAACTCTTCTCATAAATCCAAAATTGCAGTCAACGAGGAATTTCGAACGTTTTAGGAATAATATTAATAATTATAATCGCTGGCATAACAATATTTATATGCCAATATATCTCTATGAAAGTAAGCGAGAATATATAGACATAATTGATAATAAACTTATTAGATACTTTAAAAATGAAAATAGGGAAAAGGATTTAGAAAAGTTAGAGTGGTTTCAAAGACAAGTTACTCTTCTAGTAGAGATAAGGGACGCATTAGCACCACAGATAGAAATCGCTGTAAAGTATATTGGAGATATATTTATTACATTACTAACCAAAGTTGTAGGAAAAGCAATAGGTCTTATTGGGAAAGGAATATTGCAGGGCTTGGGTAAATCAAACCAAAAATGATATAAACGATGAAATTATTAATTATTTTTTGTTATTTGGTAATAAACTTATATACATTATCTCCAGCTTATGCTTCAAGGTCATCTGATAGTTATGATGGAAATATTTTCCCAATATATGCAGGAAACGGTTCAATAGTTCCTCCTCAAACAACTTTAAGAGATTCGATAAATAACAAACGTATTTCTATTTTATTTTTTTACTTAGATGATAATTCGGACAGTAAGGCATTAGCCCCTGCCATCTCAGGATTAGATTTAATTTGGAGAAATTCTATTGATATAATTGCTCTTACTACAGATGAATTGCAGAATAGAAAACAAGAAGATCCAAATGAAGAAAAATTTTACTGGAATGGTTTAATACCTCAAACATTAGTTTTAGATGGAGAGGGAAATGTTAAGTATGACAAAAACGGGACTATTGACATCGACCAAATAAATAAAATTATCAGTGAAATTAAAGGAATAGATTATGAAGAATCATCATTCTCTATAGAAAGTTTTAATGAATACAATAGCATTATTTCAAAAAGAGATGACACCAAAAACAAATGATTTTTATTAGCTTGTTAATATTTTTCCTATTGTCACTATCTTTATTTGATATATTTTTACTTTTAAGTCCAAAATCAAAATTAAAAATAATTCCTAGAAATAATTCATATAAATTGAATAAACTAAAAAATACTGGAGAGTATCAATGTGAAGTCGAGATAGTCAACCGCAGCTCTAAAAAAGAAACTATGGTATCCAATTTATTTCTAAGGCCAAAGTTTTTTGTTGATGATGATTTAGTTAAATTAAAATTTGAGAAATCAATTTGTATAGATGATGGTATATCAATTAAGAATGTCAATAATTATTGGCCAACAGTAATCTTAAAGGCCAAATCATCAATAAAAGTTTCTATCACAATTAGGATTGAAAATGAGATTAATAAAAAAGTAAAATATGTATGGTTAGGTATCATATGGGAGAATTATGGACATTTCGGTTTAAAATTAAAAGAGAATTATTTTTTAATAAATAAAGATATTGATCATCTCAAAGAAAGAAGATTAAATAAGATAAGAATTGATAATAATTATGAAGCGATTGCTATAAAAACAAATTTACTTGGGGCTTTTGATGACCCAGTAAATACAATAATAAAATACTCTAAAAATATTATTCAAAAGGGTGACATCTTAGTAATTGGAGAGACGCCTCTAGCAATTATGCAAGGACAATATATCAATCCGAAAGATTTAGAATATAATTTTTATACAAAATTTTTATGTTATTTTTTTCATCCTACAAGTAGTCTCGCAACTGCTTGCGGCATGCAATTATTAATTAACAGAATTGGTTTTACAAGGACAACAATCTCTCTTATTATTGGTTTTTTCTTTAAAGTTATCGGCGTTAAAGGAATTTTTTATAGACTGACTGGAAATCAATCCTCATTAATTGATGATATAAGCGGAACAACTATTCCCTATGATAAATCAATAGTTTTAGGTCCAAGGAATCCAGAATATATATGTAAAGAGCTCTCATTATTACTTAAAATAGATTCAGCAGTTGTTGACGTTAATGATTTAGGTGGTGTGAAAATACTTTCTTGTTCAGATAATTCAATTAAAAAGGTACTAAACCATGTCTTAAAAATTAATCCCGCTGGCAACGATGACCAGAAAACTCCTATATTATTAATTAGAAGAAATAATTAATAAGCAAAAAAATTATGCTAAATAAAGAAGCATTTACAGATAATATTTTTTTTGAAGAACTTCATCTTAAACATATTAATTTACTCATTGATTTAAAAAGTAATAAGTTCAATAGTTGGTTTTACAAAATGGCAATAATAAATACCTTTGATGATTTAAAAAGCTTCCTAATAAATCTTGAAAAGATTAAAACCAAATGTATTATTGCCATACAAAAAAATAAGATCATAGGTTTTTTATATACATTTCCTCTTAATCAAAATAAAACTTGTATTAAAATAAATACTCCAAATCTTATAGATAATAATTATTTATCATTGAAACGATCAATAATCTTAGAATTAATTAGGAAGTCAATTATAAATACCGATTTAAAAACTTCTAGTTGGCTAATAAATTCAGAAATTAACAACTTAGATTTAATTTCATGTGCTAGAGAACTAGGTTTTCAACCTTTACAGGAGATAAAACTTTTATCGAAAGAAAAGTTAATAGATAAAAATTTGAATAAATCCTCTAAATATTTTAAAGTCAATAATTTTGTACAAATTAACAAGACGAATATTCAAAAAGTTTTAAATTTTGTTCGATCCAACGAATCAATATCTATAAGGAATATTCTTGATTTCAATCAAAAAGATATTTATAAAAGAAATGGAAAATTTTGTGGCTGTATTCTTAATGATGTAGAAATAATATTTACTATTCTCAAAGATATAAATTATACAGATGAAAATGTTTATTCATTTACCAGTGGTCCATTTTTAGACTCAAGAATAAAAACTCCACTTAAGCTCATTTTAGAAGAATTATTATTAAAGGATCCAAAATGCTTAGTTAAAACATATTCTAAAGATAAAGAGTTATTAGCGTATCTCTTAGATTTAGGTTTTTATGAAGTTAGAAGTGAACTAATACTAGTTAGAAATAACTTAATTAAACGAGAAATAAAGGAACCTAATAAAATTAATAAATCTCTCGGATTAATTTTAGATAAAATAAATCCTCAAGGTAGTGCCTACCCTTCTCCATTCCCAATTGCTAAAAGTTGAAATTATCTACTCCTCGAAAGAGATCAGTAATTAGTCTAGATATTGGTTCTAAAAGAATAGGTTTAGCATATTGTGATGCTCTTCATATAACAGTATCTATTCTTCCAGCAATTAAAAGAAGCAAAGATTTTTCAGAATTAAATATACTAAGAGCATATATAATGAAACATAATATAAAAGGAATCATAATTGGATTACCGCTTGATGATAAAGGAGAACTAACAACTCAAGCCAAAGATTGTAAAAAATATGGTGAATTTATCACTTCAAAATTAAATTTGCCATTTAATTTTGTTAATGAGCATAGTTCTACATGGGAATCAATTAACAGATTTGGCTTAAAAAAAGATAAATCAGGAATACTCGATAGCTTTTCTGCAAAAATAATTCTTGAACAATGGATATTAGATGGTCCTGAGTTGAAAGAATAACTTTTTAAATAACTAATTAATTATTAAAATATAAATAATTACGTATTAAATAAATGAAAGACCAAGATGCACAATCGAGATATGAGGCACCAACCATTTTACTTAAAGACTCTAGTCAAAATGAATTATTTTGCTATTTAGAGCAAATAGTAAATGTAGATAATAAGGAATATGCATTACTAACGCCCGTAGATACCCCAGTCACTTTATTCAAAATAAATGAAAAGGATGAACCAGAATTAATAGAAAAAATTGATAAGAATGAGCAACTCTTGAAAAATGCAGATGCTGTCCTTCAAGAACATGATTTAAAACTAATAAGATCAGCCGTAACTTTAACTGTTTCTGGAGAACTTGAAGAGCCAATTTATGATGATCTGGAAGAGGATGAAGCAAATGATGATAGTGAAACTTATGAACTTCTCGTGAACTTTAATTTGTTGAATGATGAATATGGTTTATATGTACCTCTAGATCCTTTTTTTATAGTTGGAAAAATAGAAGAAAATCTAGCTCTTTTAATTGAAGATGAGGAATTTGATAGAGTTCAACCTTTAATAGAATTAGAATTAGAAAAAAATGCTTCTTAATAAATGAACACATTAACGAAAGCTAATTGGGACGCAAAGATACCTATATATGAAATCCCTCAGAACGCATTATCTAAAAAAGGGATAACATGCTTACTTTTAGATGTTGATGGAACTTTATTAAGTAGAAATACAAATAGAATTCCTATAAAAGTAAAAAATTGGATAAATAAATCAAATGATTTATTTACGATATTTTTAATAAGTAACAATCCATCAAAGAATAGGATAGAAACTATTGGAAATGAATTAGGAGTTAGATATACATACAAAGCTTTAAAGCCATCTAAGAAAGTAACTCAAAAAGTAATTAATATTTTAAAAGTTGATAAAAATAATATTGCATTTATAGGAGATAGGATTTTGACAGATATAATTGTAGGGAATAGATGTGATTTATATACAATACTGGTATCTCGTATAAATAAAAATGGTTTACCTATTAAATTAAATATAACTTTGCTTATTGAAAAAATAATTTCTTTTTTCTTATTTTAATGAAACTTTGGGTAATTAAAATTGGCACAAGCATCCTCAGGGGTAATGGAAATGAGTTAACAGAAAATGTAATTAAAACTTTTTGCAAACACATTAACTATTTTATTTTAAAAGGTAATAAGGTTGTTTTGGTTACTAGTGGAGCAGTCGGCTTAGGATGCCAAAAATTATCCTTAGAACAAAGGCCAAATGATCTGGCATCGTTACAAGCGGCTGCTGCCGTAGGTCAAGTAAATTTAATGACTTTATACGAAAAAGAAATGAATAATCTAGGGAATAATATAGCTCAAATATTAATTACAAAAGCTGATTTTAATACTCGAGAATCATTCAATAATGCTTCAAAAACCTTTAAAAGATTATTGGATTTAAATGTAATACCTATTGTGAATGAAAATGATAGTATATCCAACGAAGAGATTAAATATGGTGATAATGATACACTTTCTGCTCTTGTCGCATTGGCAGTTAACGCAAATAAATTAATATTATTAACTGATATTGACAAGCTTTACACTGAGGACCCAAGGCAAAATCATAAAGCCGTTCCAATTTTAGAAGTATATAATAAAGCAGAATTAAAAGAAATTAAGGACAAAAATAATTTTAATTTGAATAATGAATGGGGAACTGGAGGAATCACGACAAAGTTATTAGCCGCCGAAATTGCCACAAATGGAGGAATAATGGTTCAACTTGCTGATGGTAGGCAAGATAAAAATCTTCAAAAAATATTTGATGATGAAAAAGTAGGAACAATTTTTTACCCTTTAGATAAACCCATTAGAAATAAAAAAAGCTGGCTAGCTCATGCGATTCATACAGTTGGAGAAATTAATTTAGATGATGGCGCATGCTCAGCCGTTTTAAACAATGGGGCTTCAATTTTACTTGTTGGAATTATCAAAGTTAAAGGTAATTTTGCCTCTAATCAACCTATTAGAATCCTAAATAAAGATAATATAGAGATAGCTAAAGGCATAACATCTTTAAGTAGTGATTTCTTAAAGAATAATTTAAAAAACAATGGTGATAAATCACCCTCAATGATAGTAGTTCACCGTGATGTTCTTGCTTTAACCTAAATTCAAACAAATTTTAAAATGCTAATTAGTAAAATTATTGAACTATTAAAAAAAGGCAACTCTAATTACGTAAGTTCAAAAATTATTAAGGATATAAATATTGAGAATGCTTCATCTATTGAATCAGCAAAAGATAAAGATATTACTTTTTTAGAAGAAAATAATATAATTAAAGATTCATTTGCTTCAACTAAAGCAGCTGTCATTATTATTTCAGACAATCCCAATTTAATAAATTTAACCAAAGATAAATTAATTTCAACAATTGTGGTTAAGAATGCAAGAATTGCTTTTGCTGAGGTATTAGAGAGCTTATACGAGACTAATATTTATGTGGAAGGAATTAATGAAACAGCTAATATTCACGAGGAATGTTTAATAGGAGAAAATTGTTTTATTGGAGCGAATGTGAGTATTGGTAAAAATACAAAGATAGGCAATAACAATCAAATTTTTCCAGGCGTTGTAATATTAGGAGATGTTGAGATTGGGAATAACAATATAATTCACTCAAATTGTGTTATTTACCAAAACTCAACTATAAAAAATAATTGTGTTATCAACTCAAATACTGTAATAGGTTCAGAAGGTTTTGGATTCATTCCAGAATCTGGTAGATGGATTAAAATGCCACAAAAAGGAGGTGTAATTCTACATGACTCAGTTGAGATCGGTACAAATAGTTGCGTAGACAGGCCATCTGTAGGCCATACAATTATTGGGGAAGGAACAAAGATAGACAACCTAGTACAGATCGGACATGGAGTAAAAATTGGAAGAAATTGCGCTTTTGCTGCGCAAGTGGGTATTGCTGGAGGTGCCACAATAGGTGATGGAGTAATTTTGGCAGGTCAAGTAGGAGTTAATAACAGGGTAAAGGTTGGTAATAATGTCATTGCTAGTTCAAAATGTGGAATTCATTGCGATGTTAAAAATGGAGAAATTATTAGTGGTTTTCCAGCCATGAAAAATAAGTCTTGGCTTAGGAGTTCAGCCATATTTAAAAAGTTACCAGATTTAGTAAAAAAACTTAGAGATATAGAAAAGTGATAAATTATTCTTTAAAACAAAATTATTTGTATGAAAAATTATAAAATTGTCCTACTTTCTGGCGATGGTATAGGTCCAGAGATTTCAGAAGTCTCAAAAAAAATTCTTCTCAAATTATCTGAAAAACTTGATTTTAATATAGAAATCAAAGAGGAATTATTTGGAGGTATTGCTTATGAGAGGTATGGAGAACCAGCCCCTCAGAAAACACTAGATAGTTGTAAATCATCAGATGCAATTCTACTGGCATGTGTAGGTGATTTTAAATATGATTCACTCCCTAGAGAAATGAGGCCAGAAACTGGTTTACTGAAATTAAGATCAGAATTAGAACTTTTTGCAAATATTAGACCTGTAAAGATTAGAAAATCTCTTATTAATTCCAGTACGTTAAAAAAAGAAGTGATTAAAAATGTAGATTTAATTGTTGTTAGAGAACTTACTGGAGGAATATATTTTGGGGAACCAAGAGGAGTGATCAATATTGAAAACGAAAAAAGATCTTTTAATACCATGACTTATGGGACCTCAGAGATAAAACGCATAACTGATGTAGCTATTAAAATTGCAAAAAAAAGAAGAAATGTTATTTGTTCTGTAGACAAAGCAAATGTTCTTGAAGTGAGTCAATTATGGAGAGATACTGTTTCAGAGATATTAGAAAAAGATAGTGAAATTACTCTTAATCATATGTACGTGGATAATGCAGCAATGCAACTCATAAAGAATCCTTCCCAATTTGATGTGATTCTTACTAGTAATCTCTTTGGAGATATATTGAGTGATTTATCGGCAATGTTGAGCGGTTCAATTGGAATGTTGCCCTCCGCATCTATAAATAATAAGGGGCCAGGAGTATATGAGCCTGTTCATGGATCTGCACCGGATATAGCTGGACAGGATTTAGCAAATCCCATTGCAATGGCTTTATCTACTGCAATGTTATTTAAAATTGGTTTAAATGAGATACGTGCATCTGAAATCATAGAAAATGCAATTGATAAAGTACTTTTAAAAGGTTATAGGACTTCAGATTTAGCTGGAAGTACATCTAAAATTATTTCTTGCTCAGAAATGGGTGAAAAAATTATCAATGAAATATGATTTATAAATTCTATAAATTTAAAAAATTCCTTAACTAAAATAAAAAATAAGCATATGACCTGTCACAATCGTTATATGTTGTTTTTTTAAAATGTCAAAAAGTCATCCAGTCGTAGCTGTAACAGGATCATCAGGAGCAGGGACCAGTACAGTTAAAAGAGCCTTTGAGCATATTTTTGCCAGAGAAGATATTGTTCCAGCTGTAGTTGAAGGTGATAGTTATCATCGATTTGAGAGGATGCCTATGAAAAAAGCCATGGCTGATGCTTTATCAAAAGGTGAAAACTTTTCTCATTTTGGACCTGAGGCTAATTTATTTGATAAGTTGGAAGAACTTTTCAGAATTTATGGAGAAACTGGAGGAGGCAAGAAACGTTATTATTTGCACAGTCAAGAAGAAGCAGAGGAACATAATTCAAGACTTGGTACAAATTTAGAGCCTGGTCAATTTACTCCATGGGAAGACATTCCTAACAAAACAGATGTTTTATTTTATGAGGGTCTTCATGGTGGTGTTGTTGGCGACGGATATGACGTTGCCTCTTATGCAGACTTATTAGTAGGCGTTGTTCCAATAACCAATTTAGAGTGGATTCAAAAAATTCATAGAGATAATGCTGAAAGAGGTTATTCTGCAGAAACTATTGTTGATACAATTTTAAGAAGAATGCCAGATTATATTAATCATATTTGCCCTCAATTTAGTAAAACAGATATTAACTTCCAAAGGATACCAACTGTAGATACTTCAAATCCTTTTATTTGCAGAAATATTCCAACCCCAGATGAAAGCTTTGTTATTATTCATTTTAGAAAAGGCGCCAGAGAAAAATGGGGGATAGATTTTCAATATCTTTTAGGAATGATAAACGATTCATTCATGTCAAGTCCAACTAGTATTGTTGTTAATGGCGGTAAAATGGGATTTGCAATGGAACTAATTTTAACTCCAATTATTCATAGGATGATTGAAGAGAAAAAGGCCTCTTAAATATTAAAAAATCTTATAAATAAAAACATTAATAAAATAACCTTGCTCAAATGACCATTTGTAGCTTTTAATTAAATAACAATCTTTATTTACTGTGTCCTTATTCGACTGGTTTGCTGCAAGACGCAAAGATCAATTCGTTGGAAAAGTTTCTCAAGAAACTGATGATAGTGATGGGTTATGGATTAAATGTAAAGAGTGCTCCAAGGTAGACTATAGAAAAGATTTAATATCCAATCAAAATGTTTGCAGTAACTGCGGTCATCATAATCGCATTAATAGTAGAGAAAGAATAAAATTTATAACTGATAAAGATTCATTTAAAGAACTAGATTGCAATTTAAGTCCCACTGATCCACTTGGCTTTAAAGATAGGAGGTCCTATTCTGATAGGATAAGAGAAAGTCAAGCTGGTACTGGTTTGAGAGATGGAGTTATAACAGGACTTTGTACTTTAAATTCATTACCCTTAGCTCTTGCCGTAATGGATTTCCGATTCATGGGGGGATCAATGGGTTCGGTGGTTGGAGAAAAAATTACAAGAATTGTTGAACGTGCAACTCTAGAGGGATATCCATTGCTAATAGTATGTGCTTCTGGGGGAGCAAGGATGCAAGAAGGAATGCTGAGTTTAATGCAAATGGCAAAAATATCAGGGGCTTTGAAAAAGCATAGAGCTAAAAATTTACTTTATATGCCTCTCCTAACTCATCCAACAACTGGAGGGGTAACAGCGAGTTTTGCCATGCTTGGAGATTTAATTCTTGCTGAGCCAAAAGCATTAATTGGTTTTGCTGGACGAAGAGTTATAGAACAAACACTCCGCGAAAAATTACCTGATAACTTTCAAACAGCAGAATATCTTCTTGAGCATGGTTTTGTAGATGTAATAGTTAATAGAAAAGAACTTAAATCTACTTTGACAAAAATCCTAAAAATACATGGTGTAAAAGAACTTGTTAAGGAAAGTATTTAATAAATGAATATAATTTCCAATTTAATCTCTCTATTAATAATATTTATTATTTGTTTTTCTTATAAAATCCTCCCCTCCATAGCGATAGGTGACGTTGACTGGATTCTTTTAAAAGAGAATAAAGATGGTAAAGAGTGGTTAGATTTAGGTAGCATTAAAAATTTAAACAAAAATGAGATTAGTGTTCTGACAAAATTTTATGAAAACCCAAATAATGAAAATAAAAAAGGTAATACCTCTCTATACGTTATGAGAATAAACTGCATTTCTAACCAATTCAAGGATACCTCAATTGATGGAATACCAACATTTAATTCAAAATGGCAAGACTCAAATAATGATGAGCTTATTGAGGTTGTTATAGAAAAAGCTTGCAAAGAAGGTGGTTTTTAATTGGAAAATTTCTCAGATAAATTAAATATTGGAATAGCTGGTTATAGTTTTGGAAAGAAAGTACATCTTGAAGCATTACGTGAATCTTCAATTCTCAAACCATTATTTTTTTATCATCCCAATGAAGCAAAGTGCATAAAGATTGAAAAGGAAACAAATTTAAAATGTTGCTCCGAATGGGATGAATTAATAAAGAATGAAAGTCTTGATGGCATAATTATTGCCACTCCTCCAGAATTTAGGTATGAATTAGCAAAAAAAGCACTTCTTAATAAAAAAAATATACTTCTAGAGAAGCCTGTTGCATTGAATAGTAAAGAAATCGAAGAATTACAAATCATCTCATTAAAAAATAACCTTAGTGTTTGCGTAGACTTTGAATATCGAGGAGTTCCTTTATTCCTTCAAACGAAGAAGATTCTAAATGAGAATAAATTAGGAGAAATATTTTTAATCAAGTTAGATTGGTTAATGAGTAGCAGATCAGATCCAGAGAGAGAATGGAATTGGTATTCTCAAGAAGAGAAAGGAGGAGGAGTAATAGGAGCTCTTGGTACGCATGCATTTGATATTCTGCATTGGTTCTTTGGCGAAATAAAAAATGTTAACAGCATCATTTCTACCTCAATTAAAGAAAGACCAGAGGAGAATTCTGGAAAAAGGTATAAAGTTACAAGCGAAGATATTTGTCTCGCAAACTTAGAGATAAATAACTTTGCTAGCGGATTAATACCCTGTCAAGTTTCTCTATCCTCAATTTCTAGAAGCGGCAGGGGATTCAGCTTAGAAATATATGGGAGCGAGGGATCTCTCTTCCTTAGTAGTAATAATCAAAAAGATTATGTACATGGATTCAAGCTAAATTTTGTTGATAGATCGAATAACGTAAAAAATATTCACGCAGAAGATATATATCAATTCGACAAAACATGGTCTGATGGAAGAATAGCGCCTGTTAAATATATTCATTCTTTATGGGCTGAAAGTATAAGAAATAAAAATCCTGTTGTTCCGGGGCTATATGAAGGCCTCCAAAGTCAAAGGGTATGCGATGCAATAAAGCTATCATCGAAGAGCGGTATAGCCATAAAAATCTAGAGAAGAAAAGATATTGTAAAATTTATTACTTGACTAAGTAGCGTATTTATTTTTATAATTCGCCATATTCTGAAAAAATCAACCAAACCTCTAATTTTTCGCATGGCATTAAATTATTACGCAAAAGAACTTAAAGAAAACGCACAATTACTTGCTTCCAAAGGTAAAGGAATTCTTGCAGTCGACGAATCTACAAAAACTGTTGGTAAAAGATTAGCTGGAATTGGTGTAGAAAATACCGAAGAAAATAGAAAAGCATATAGGGGAATGCTTTTCACAACAAAAGACCTAGGTAATTACATAAGTGGAGCTATTTTATTTGAAGAAACTCTTTTCCAAAATCACCCTGATGGTGAACCAATGGTCAAAAAATTAAATGACCTAGGAATTATACCTGGAATTAAAGTTGACAAAGGATTAAATCCACTCCCTGGCGGACACGATGTTGAAACATTCTGCTCTGGACTTGATGGATTGGTAGAGAGAGCTGCTAAGTACTATGAGCAGGGAGCAAGATTTGCTAAATGGAGAGCTGTTTTACAAATCACTTCTGATGGCTGTCCCACAAACTTATCAATTCAAGAGAATGCTTGGGGCTTAGCAAGATATGCCAGATCCGTACAAGAAGCAGGACTTGTACCGATTATTGAGCCAGAAATACTCATGGATGGGGACCACACTATTGAGAAAACAGCTGAGGTTCAAGAAGAGGTAATTAAACAGGTTTATAAAGCTTGTCAAACAAATGGAGTGTTACTAGAAGGAACATTATTAAAACCATCTATGACCGTAAACGGTGCAGATTGCACTGAGAAAGCAGATCCTCAGAAGGTTGCAGAAATGACAATAAGAACAATGGAGAGATGTGTACCAGCATCAGTGCCTGGAATTGTTTTCCTTTCAGGTGGATTGAGCGAAGAAGCAGCTTCTGTTTATCTAAATAATATGAATAACCTCTACAGAAAAGCCATGTGGAATGTATCATTCTCTTACGGAAGAGCTTTGCAACATTCTTGCTTAAAAGCATGGAAAGGTAATGACATTAACGCTGGTCAGAAAGCCTTAATTGCTAGAGCCCAAGCAAATTCAGAAGCTTCTAAAGGAGCTTACGTACCAGGGTCACAACCTTCTTCTGACGAACAATTGTTTGTTGCAGGTTACAAATACTAATAAAATACTAAAACTTAAAATTTTATCAAAAGAATCGCCTTTTATTGGCGATTTTTTTTATTCATTTAAAAGAGCTTTTAGAATATACTGACCATCACTTCCGCCAATAGCTCTATCACAAGCTCTCTCAGGATGAGGCATTAAACCAAGAACATTTCCTTTCTCATTTAAAATGCCAGCTATATCCCAAGATGAACCATTAGGATTATTTAAATACTTCATTGCAATTAAATCATTATCAAGAAGCTTTTTAAAAGTTTCTTCATCACAATAATATCTTCCTTCACCATGAGCGATTGGTAAATTTATAATCTTACGATCACTTCTTGGATCAAACCAATTACCTTTTGAAGAAATTATTTCTAATTGAACATCGTTACAAATAAAATTTAAATTTTTATTAGTAATTAAAGCTCCATATAAAAAGCCTGACTCAGTCAAAATCTGAAAGCCATTGCAGATACCTATAACTTTCCTTCCTGTCTCTACAAAATCCCTAAGTGAATTTATTAACTTAGAAAATCTTGCTATAGCTCCACATCTTAAATAATCTCCATAACTGAATCCTCCAGGTAATACAATCGCATTCAAACCTGATAAATCAGATGAATCGTGCCAAATAAAACTGCATTCAATATCAAGACAGCCTTTTAATGCCCAAGCCACATCTCGATCACAATTTGAACCGGGGAAGACAACAATACCTACTTTTAATTTATTCATCTATGCTCTCAAAATAGTATTCATAGTCTTCAATAACTTTATTTGCAAATAACCGATCACATAATAATTCAACTTTTTCAATCGCATCGGCTTTTTCAACAGCTTCTAAATGAATATCAATTAACTTACCAATTCTAAGAGAATTGACATTATTTACTCCAAGTTTGCTAGCAGCAGATTTTATAGCTTCTCCAGCAGGGTCAAGGACGGAAGGTCTAAGCCTTATTGAAACTTTTACTTGAAATTCCTTCAATTTTAAAAAATAATTCCTACATGCACACTAAGACAAATTAAAAAAAATAAAACAGAAAATTAAGAAAATAATATTTCTAATAAAAAACAAAACAGAAAATTAAGAAATTTTATAACCTCTTCCAAAACAAGTTAAACAAGTTTTTCTTATATTTTCAGGAGATTTAAAATTGCCACTACCGCCACATTTATCGCACAAGATTTTTGTCCTATCCTTTAATAAATCTGGAAATTTTGCATCTTTTAATGAAATTTCAAAATCTTTCATTATAAACGTGAAAATAGTAAGAGATTTCGACTTACTAATATAAAATTATTTCACTATTTTGGAACACTTAAAACATTAAATTTCTCTGTAATTTTTTTCTCAAGGATTTTAAATGATTTCTTTTCAAATCCAATCATTATTATTTCTAAACCTCCTTGTTTTGGCTTCCAACAATCAGTAGGAGCCTCCTCAAACCAAGAATTAACTTTTGTACCGACTATCTGAACTTGTAAAGGGAGTAATTTATTAGGAATCCAAACCCTCCCTTTGATTCTTAATATTTTTAAGTTTTTGATGATTTCTTTAATTACTCTATCAAATTCGTCCTTTTCTAAAAAATAATAACTTTTAAGTGAACCAGAATATAATTCAATATGATTATGTTCATGATCAGAATTTTCTTTATTATTACTCTTTAAATTATTTTGCAGGTTGGAATCAAAAATATACTCAAGATTAAAAATTCCATTAAAAGATTTAATTATTGGAACATTAGGATTAACTTTTTTCTCAACTAGATTTTTAATATGATTAAATTCTGCATCTTTTAAAAGATCTGATCTAGAGATTAGAACCAAATCTGAAACTTCTAATTGTTCTTTAAACAAATCATCAAAAGATGTTTGATGTTCAATAATTTCTGTTTTATCAAATTGATTGTTAAGATCATCGAGATTGTTGATTGGTGAACCTTTAAGCATTGATTCTCCATTTACTAAACAAATTACTAAATCAAGATATACACAAGTTCTTATCTCTGGCCAATTTAAAGCATTTAATAATGGCATAGGTAAAGCCAAACCACTAGTTTCTATAACTATTCCATCCAATTCACTATTTTTACTCAATAAAGTCTTTATGGATGGTATAAAATCATCCTGAACAGTACAACAAATACACCCGTTATTTAATTCGATAACGCAATCATTGCAGTTTTTATCATCAAAAGATTTACAGGTTTTTAGTAAATCACCATCAATACCAACATCTCCAAATTCATTAATTAACAATCCGTATTTTCTATTACTATTGTTAATTAAATATCTTAAGAATGTAGTTTTACCTGCACCAAGAAATCCTGAAACAACAATTACAGGAATTTTTTTTGACATATTTATTTACAGCCTAGACTATATTCTGTACTTTCTCCGGTAATAGGATTAACACCATTAGCCTTCGCACAAAGCTCTTTCTGTTGAATCCTGCTAATAACTGCATCTGTAAAATCAGCTCCGTCAATTTTTGCTCCATCAAAATTACTTTCCATTAGGAGTGCGTTCGTAAAATTGACCCCTGAAAGATCTGCTCCTGTAAAATCTGTTGCATATGCAAGAGCATCTGTTAAGTTTGCGCCATTTAATGATGCATTATTAAGTTTACTATTATTAAAAACGGCACCTTGTAAATTACTTTCACTAAAATTAAACCCATTAAGATCAAACTTAACAAATTCATTTCCACTTAGATCTTGACCATGCATATCTTGTTCAAGATCTAAATCTTGTTGATTTCTAATTTCAGGTGGTCTTTTAGCAAAAACTTCACTAACGTTATTAAAGAAAAACATTCCAAAAACTAATATATAAATTATTGTTTTCTTAAAGAATGAAGTGCGAATTGATTTAATCATTGGAAAAATGTACTTTAGAAGTTAAGTTAGTAAGACTAGATTCTTTCATCATTATAGGAAAATATATGGCTATGTCATTAAAGGTTATTGTCCCACCGCACCCATTGATAAAGCATTGGCTATCAATATTGAGAGATAAGAATACCCCAAATGCACTTTATTCAACTGCTTTTGAGCAAATTGGAAGATGGCTTACATATGAAGCCCTGAGAGACTGGTTACCATTTAAGAAAGAATTTGTAAACACTGATAATGGTAAAGCAGAAACTTATTATGTCGATAATGATTATCCTATAAAAATAATTGCACAAATACCAGAGGGTCTTACCTTATGGTATGGGGCTAAAGAAGTTATTCCAAATGGAACCCTAACACTAGGAGAAATACCTTCAATAATTCCTAAAAATGAAGGAATAATAATTTTTTCAGAGCAAATATCGAATAATAAAAATCCTTTAGAAATTCTTAAAGGATTAGAAACGCAAGGAGTTAAATCCAATCGAATATTGATAATATCTTCAATTTGTAGTGATAAAGGCTTGAATAAAATTGCATTAGAATTTCCAAATCAAGTGATCTACACCGCCAGCATCGATGAAGAAAATGAATCTAAAAATAATTTAATTCCAGGTATTGGAAACCCTATATTTCGTTTGAGTACTATGTTTCAAGAAAAGAACTAATATATAAGTAGAACCATTTAAAAAATGACTGAATATAGAGATTCATCCTCAAATAATCTTTTATCTTTGATAAGTGGAGCATTTATTGGTGCTGCAGGCCTAGCATGGTGGTTAATATCAGAAGCCGACAAAAGGAAAGAGACTAAAAAACAAAAAGCAATGATGTACTCATCAAGAATTCAAGATGGTTCAGAAGCTATTGATGAGAATGAAAACATGAATGATATAAAAGGTGAAAAACTTGAACAAAAGGTAGAGCAATTAAATTCTGCAATTGCTGATGTAAGGAGGCAATTAGAAGAATTAGGTCAATAATATAATAGGAAAAATTAAGAATGAATAAATTAAGATCATCTGCTATCACACAAGGTGTTCAAAGATCTCCAAATAGATCAATGCTTAGAGCCGTTGGTTTTAGGGACGGTGATTTTAATAAACCAATAATTGGAGTAGCTAATGGATATAGCACTATAACTCCATGCAATATTGGCCTCAATAAACTTTCTAAAAGAGCTGAAGAGGCCATAAGAGCATCAGGTGCAATGCCACAGATGTTTGGGACAATTACAGTAAGCGATGGCATCTCTATGGGCACACAAGGGATGAAATACTCTCTTGTTTCTCGAGAAGTAATTGCAGATTCTATAGAAACAGCTTGTAATGCTCAAAGTATGGATGGGGTTTGCGCTATCGGCGGATGTGATAAGAATATGCCTGGAGCGATGCTAGCAATTGCGAGAATGAATATACCATCAATATTTATTTATGGAGGCACAATCAAGCCAGGTAAGTTAAATGGAGAAGATCTCACCGTTGTAAGTGCATTTGAAGCCGTCGGACAACTTACCTCTGGGAAAATAGATGAAGAAAGATTAAATGAAGTTGAGAAAAACTGTATCCCTGGTGCGGGTAGTTGTGGCGGAATGTTTACTGCAAATACCATGTCAGCGGTAATTGAAGTTTTAGGTTTAAGCCTACCTCGCAGTTCAACAATGGCTGCTGAAGATTTTGAGAAAGAGATTAGTTCAGAACAAAGTGCGAAAGTATTAGTGGAAGCTATCAGAAAAGATATTAGACCTCTAGAACTTATGACTAGAAAATCATTTGAAAATGCAATCGCCGTAATCATGGCTGTAGGAGGTTCAACAAATGCAGTCCTTCATTTATTAGCAATTGCAAAAACCGCAGGAGTAGATTTAAATATTGACGACTTCGAAAAGATTAGGCAAAAAGTCCCTGTTATTTGCGATTTAAAGCCAAGTGGTAAATACGTGACTGTAGACTTGCATAATGCTGGAGGAATACCTCAGGTAATGAAAATCCTATTAAATGCAGGTTTAATTCATGGAGACTGTAAAAATATAGAAGGTAAAACGATTTCAGAAATTCTTAAGAATATCCCCGACAATCCTCCATTAAATCAAAAGGTGATCCGAAGCATTGATAACCCACTCTACAAGAAAGGACACTTAGCTATATTGAAAGGTAATCTTGCCTTGGAGGGAAGCGTTGCAAAAATAAGCGGTGTTAAGAATCCAGTATTAACAGGTCCAGCGAGAATTTTTGAGAGTGAAGAATCATGTTTAAAGGCTATTTTAAATAATGAAATCAAGTCCGGTGATGTGGTTGTTATTAGGAATGAAGGCCCTGTTGGTGGGCCCGGGATGAGAGAAATGTTAGCTCCCACCTCTGCAATAGTTGGACAAGGGTTAGGAGAAGAGGTGGCTTTGATTACAGATGGTAGATTTAGCGGTGGAACATATGGCTTAGTAGTTGGTCATATTGCTCCAGAAGCAGCTGTAGGGGGTAATATTGCTCTCGTGGAAGAAGGAGATTTGATAACCGTTGACGCCCTAAATCAAATAATTGAAGTAAAAATAAGCAACTCTGAATTAGAGTTAAGGAGAAAAAATTGGACAAAGCCAAAACCAAAATACAAAAAAGGAGTTTTAGCAAAATATTCAAGAATCGTCAGTACTTCAAGCTTGGGAGCAGTTACTGATTTAGAAACTTAAAAAATCCTAAAGCAAAATCCTTTTTACTCTGCTTGCCACATTTTCAAGTTTAAATCCATAATGAGGAGGATTACATTTTTTACCAGTTTTACCATTCATCCATAAATTTTTTGGACCACTCCATAACATGGGCTCATCTGGAAAATGAAGTTTAGTTACTACTAAAATTAAATCACCCTTAGATTTATAAATTTCTAATTCAAGATCATACAATTCTATTCTTTTCCCATTAAGGTCTCTGCACAAAATATTAATAGTTAAATCTATGTCTTCAGGATTCAATGAGAATTCTCCATGAACTTTTACTACTGAATGAATAAAAGGCTTATTGCTGAGATCTGCAGCTTTAGCAATTAAACTTTCTAAACCTTCTTTTTGATTTTCAAAGAACACTTATTGACTTTATTAAAACTTTAATGGATCCTGATTTAAAATTATCATTTAGCAAGCCTTCATCACCAAATTTTGAATGAAGTAATTGTAACCTTTTAACTTTTGAAGATTGAAATTTAAAGGGGAATTTAACTTTATTTGCTCTTATTGAAGGTTTTAGATCATAAAAGGGAATTTGAATTGAGGTAGTACCAAATTGATTTGTCGAAAATGATTTAATCCACCTTAGACCACCCGGAATAAATTCGGTTAAACCAAATAATTTATTTTGGCAAGCTACAGCAAATTTAAATGTTCTTCCCTGGCCATTAAGTCTTATTTCAAAACTAGTAAAATCAGATAAATCTAGTGAAGGGTCAAATATTGATGATCTACAACTAACAAAACCTCCCCCTTTTTCAACTATATTTCCTTTTAAAATTAATCCAGAATTAGAATTCTCACAGATAGCATTACTCGATCCACCCATGATAGTGTCATTAAGACATTTCCAATCATTAAATCCATTTTTTTGGAATAGGATTTTTTTATTAGGCATTTTTATAAAGTGAATTATTAAATATTAACTAAATTGGCAAATATTTAGATGCTTCTAAATCAGAAAAAATTAATATTTGTGATTTTGGTTGAATTAATTTAGCTGGAGTTCTTTCTGAAGATTCATTTAAATCTATTAATCTTTTTAAGGCAACTTGCTTAGAAGCCCCACAGACAAGGAAGAAAACTTTTTTTGATAAAGATAATATTTTGGGAGTTAAAGAAATTCTTTTAAGCCCTTTTCCAAAACTAAAGATAACTAATTCATCAATATTATTATTTATCCCATAAGGGAACAAAGAAGCAGTATGTCCATCGTCTCCAAGGCCAAGTAAAGTTAAATCGAAGGAAATTGGATTAGCATCACATTGGTTCTTTAACTGCTTTGTTAGATTTCTTTTAGCAATATTTTCTTCTAAATTACCTTCTTTAAATATCTCATAGAGTAGCGCCTTTGATCCAAAATTATTGAGCAATGAGTTTCTTATCATTTTTGTATTGCTATCCTCAGAATTCGGATTGACACACCTTTCATCACCTAAAAATAAATCTACTCTTTCCCAAAATAAATCTTTTTTTGAGAGTAACTTATAAACTGACTTAGGTGTAGATCCACCACAAATACAAAATTTAAATCTATCTTTTAAATTTAAACTTTGATTTATATCGATTTCGATTAAGTCAGAAAGATTTAAGAAAAGTTCTTCCTTATTTTCAAAAACTCGCAAGGAATAATTATTAAAATCTTTTTCAATCATTTAATCCATTCTGTATGAAAACTTCCTTCCATATCAACTCTTTCATAAGTATGAGAACCAAAACAATCTCTCATTGCTTGGAGCAGATTCTGTGGAAGCCTATTAGTTCTGTAGCTATTGAAGTAATCTAAAGTACTTGATAAACATGGAACAGGTATTCCTAAACTATTGGCTGTAGAAACAACGTATGACAAGTTATCAATCCTATTTGAAATTTGGGAATTGAACCACTCATCAAAAATTATATTTTTCAAATTTGGATCCTTTTTATAAGCTTCCTGAATCCTTTTCAATAATCTGGATCTAATGATACAACCACCTTTCCATATTTGAGCTATTGAACGCATATCTAACTCATAATTATAAAAGTGTGATGCCTCTTTCAGAATATCCATTCCTTGAGCATAACTCGCTATTGTAGATAAAACTACGGCATCAAAAAGGGGTTCCATCGCGTTAGAAATATTTCCCAGGTCATATTCCTTAATTTTTTTTATGGGTAATTTTGTCTCGAGTACTTTTCGTTGTTCCTTTAAGGAACTCATTACCCTTGCATTCAAAGAAGCATAAATTGTAGGTATAGAGACTCCTAATTCAAGAGCACTTACTACAGTCCATAAACCTGTACCTTTTTGGCCAGCTTTATCTAATATTTTTTCAACTAAGTCATCTCCAGTTAATTCATCTTTAGTCATCAAGCAAATTTCAGTAATTTCGACAAGATATGATGATAATTCTTCAGTCTTATTCCAAATACCAAAAACTTTTGCAATCTCAGGGCAATTCATTTTTGAAACCCTTTTCATTAGGTCATAAGCTTCTGCAAGAATTTGTTCTATCCCATACTCGATGCCATTATGTACTGTTTTAACAAAATGTCCTGAACCTCCTGGACCCACATAAGCGACACAAGGGCCATCCTCTACTTTTGCTGCCATTTTATTTAAAAGGCTTTCTATCGCATCATATGAAGCCTTAGTACCTCCAGGCATCATACTTGGTCCTTCTAAAGCTCCTTTCGCTCCTCCTGAAACCCCCATTCCTATATAACCAAAACTTTTACTTTCTAATTTCTTAACTCTCCTTTCAGTATCTTGAAATTGGGAATTACCACCATCTATTAATAAATCTCCTTCTTCCAAATATTCAGAAATATTATCTATAACAGCATCTGTTGATGGCCCAGCTTTTACCATCATTAGTATTCTTCTAGGTCTCTCTAGCTTATCGACAAACTCTTGGATTGTTTTTGCTCCTTCTATACTTTTGTCAAGACCTCTTCCTTTTAAAAAATCTTCTGTTTTAGAGTAAGTTCTATTGAAAACTACACTAGAAAAACCATTTCTCTCAGCATTTAGGACTAAATTTTCCCCCATAACGCCAAGACCGATCAAACCAAAATGTGCCTTGGGCATAAAAAATAAAAAACTCAATAAATATAGTTTTACTTCAACTCTAAAAAATTGCTTTAAATTTAATGGTTATGTCAGCAATAAGTGATCGAAAATTATTTTAAATAATTGTACCGTCAGTAATAGTGGCATTTTTCACAACTACTACAATTCCATTCCTTATATAAAAACCTTCATCGGGTCTATCTGCCTCTTCGACCCTGTCTTTATTTACAATGACAACATTATTTCCAACTCGAGTATTTTTATCCAGAATTGCTCTCTTAACAGTTGAACCCTCACCAACTCCAAGGGGTATTCCTCCGCCATTTCTTAACTGAATTCTTTCTTCAGAAGATTCAAAAAAATCTGAGCCCATAACAAGTGTATCTTCAATGACTGCATCACTTTCAATACGACTTCTTACTCCTAAGACACAATGCAAAATACTGCATGATTTTAAGATAGTGCCTTCACATACAATAGAATCAGTGATCTGAGCATCTACTAATTTTGAAGGAGGAAGATATCTTGGCCTCGTATAGATTGGAAATTTTTCATCGTAAAAACTAAATGGAGGTTTTGGCTGACGTGTGAGAGCTAAATTTGATTCAAAGAAAGCACCAATTGTTCCTATATCTTCCCAATAATCATCAAAAACGTAGCTTTTAAGATTATCACCTCGTTTTAAAGACTCAGGTATAATATCTTTACCAAAATCTGTATAGTTTGGAAATTTATTTAATAAATCGAATAATGTATCTCTACTAAAAACATATATTCCCATAGAGGCTAAATATGGTTTTTCCTTAGCAGATTCATGAGAGAGTCCAAAAACAGACGTATCTACAGCCATTGCTTTTAATATTTCACCAGAAGGTTTTTCGCTAAATTCTTTAATATTTCCCTTCACATCGGTACGCATAAGACCAAAACCCTCTGCTTGAGATTCATCAACGGGAAGTGCGGCAACAGTTAAGTCAGCATTATTTGATCTATGATGGTCAACAAATAAACTATAATCCATCCTGTATAATTGGTCTCCTGATAAGATTAGATATTCATCAACATCCCACTCTTGAAAAAGCCATTGATATTTTCTTACAGCATCAGCAGTGCCCTCAAACCATTTAGGGCTATCAGGTGTTTGCTGAGCAGCTAAAACCTCAACAAATCCTTGCCCAAAAGGTGCGCTTAGATTATATGTTCTACCTATATGTCTATTTAGAGAAGCACTATTAAATTGGGTTAAAACGTACATTTTATTTATACCCGAATTAATACAATTGCTTATTGGAATATCGATAAGACGATATTTACCTGCAAGGGGGACGGCAGGTTTGGCTCTCATTTTCGTTAAAGGGTAGAGTCTAGACCCTTTTCCTCCTCCGAGGATGATTGCCAAAACACGCTTCATTCTTACTAAAGGAGGTAGACTTCAATATTCAAACTACCTGATTATGTGCAATTTTTAAAAGAAAAATGGTCAGTTTATAAAGGTATTTAAAAAAATGATTAAAAAACTTAATAAAAAACTTCAATTAATTCATTCTTCGTCATTTAGTGAGAACAATTTTTCAACGATTTTTAGAGAGTCTTGTCTTTCTTTTCTTGTTTGCGGACTTCTTAACTGAGTAACTGGGGTATGTAGGATTTTATTAATTATTCCTTTTGTTAATGCTTCCACAACTTTCCTTTCCCTAGCTGAAAAATCTGGTCCCATTCTACTAAGTGCTTTTTGCAATTCTTCCTTTCGAATCAACTCTAAATCTGATCTCAATTTATTGATTACTGGAACAGCTTCAAGACTTGCCCACCATTCTAAGAATAGAGATCTTTCTTCTTTGATAAGGACCTCCGCCTCTTGTGCAATTTTCTTTCTGAATTCCTGATTTCTCGAAACAACTTCTTGTAAATCATCAACATCAAATGAATCAACATATTCGTGCTCTTTGACGTCATTAGCGATATTTCTTGGAACACCAATATCAATAAATCTTATAGGTGAAATGATCTTTAGATTATTAATTCTTTCAAGATCTATAAATGGTTTTTCTGAAGCTGTACTAGTAAAAATTAACGAAGATGATTTAATAGAATCATTAAGTTCATTTAAATTTTTGGAAGAAATTTTAATATTTGGAAAATCATCTGCAAGCCTTATCGCCCTCTCAATATTCCTATTAAGGAGAGTTAGAGATTGACAACCTTTTGCTTGCAGGTGAGTTAATAGGAGCCTACTCATCTTTCCTGCACCAACGACAAGAACTTTTTCTGCCTCTAAACTTACAAGGCCATCAATCCCCTGAGATTGTCCTAATTTAAGTTGTGCCAACTCTACAGCAGCAGAACTTATGGATACAGCTCCAGTCCCTAGATTTGTCTCAGATCTAACTTTTTTACCAGCACTTATTGATTGAGTCAATAATCTATTTAAAATTGGACCAGTGGAATTATGATCCTGTCCGATACGCATCATTTTCTTTACTTGAGAAAGTATTTGCCCTTCTCCTAAAACAAGACTATCCAATCCGGCAGAAACCTTCATCAAATGTAAAACAGCTTCTTCTTGTCTGAAATCGAATAAATGAGGCTCTAATTTTTCTTGTTTAAAATTCGAATATTGTGAAAGAAACTCCTTAATAGATGATAAACCAATATTAATATCTTTAACTAATGAATAAATTTCTAATCTATTACAGGTACTTAAGATTGATACTTCTAATATTTCAGAAAAGTTTCTTAAAGAATCTAATGAGGATTCTATTGATGAATCAGGGATACTTAACTTCTCACGCACTTCGACAGGTGCCGTGCGATGACTAAGTCCGACGACAACAATATGCATAAAAAATCTAATATAAAAATTTAGAGAGTAATGCTTTGAGCACCATCTTTAATATGTATTGTATTAGTAAAACGAGCAGTATTATCTAAGGTGCTAATAAGAAGACTACTAGTTCTAATACAATCCCTCTCAAATTGTACTCCATTAAACAACAATCCATCTGTTATGCCGCTCCCTGCAAAAACTACATTTTCACCAGAAGCTAATTCATTAGCTTCATAAATTTTATCAATATCTGTTATACCCATCTCATTTAAGCGCGCAATGTTTCCTTCTTTCGTATAGTCTGCCCACTCAGATGTCTGAGCGATCGCAGGATCATATACTAATTGACCTTGAAAATGTCCTCCTAAAGCTCTCATTGCTGCGGCTGATATAACACCTTCAGGGGCAGCTCCAATACCCATTAAACAATGCGTTCCTGTACCAGCGAATCCACAAGCTATTGCTGCTTGCACATCACCATCAGAAATTGGCTGAACCTTTGCTCCACACTCTCTTATTTCACTAATCAAATTTTTATGCCTAGCCCTATCCATAACGACAACAGTTAATTCATCTATTGATAAATCTAAACAATTACTTAATATCTTTAGATTTTCTGTAGCTGTATTTCTAATATCAACTTTACCTTTTGCAGCTGGTGGTGCGGCAAGTTTATTCATATAAAAGTCAGGAGCATTAAATAAACCTCCACTATCAGATGCTGCTAAAACAGCCATAGAGCCTCTTTGATTATTAGCACATAGATTAGTTCCTTCGCATGGATCTACTGCAAAATCTACACCTGGCCCTTTTCCACTACCGACTTCCTCTCCTATATAAAGCATAGGTGCTTCATCTCTTTCGCCTTCGCCAATAACAATTTTCCCTTTCATCTCAATTTTTCCCATGCGAAGCCGCATAGCTTCTACTGCAGCGGCATCAGCCTCATCTTTTTTACCAAGTC
>CAYSSQ010000011.1:0-40152 GCA_964433825.1 uncultured Prochlorococcus sp.
TAGGTAATGGTCTTAAATTTAGTCCTAAGAATAGTACTTTAATGATTAGAGCTTATACTTGGCCTGATACTTGCCCAGCATTTCCTCCTAATGAATTAAAAAATGCCCCGCAATGTGAATTAGTATCGCCTCTACCAAAAGTTAGAATTGAAATTGCCGATACCGGTTGCGGTATTTCCCAAGCAGATCAAGAAAAAATATTTGATCGATTTTATAGAGTTGAAAATTCCGTACATACTGAGCAGGGTACAGGTTTAGGATTATCGATAGTAAGGGGCATTATCCAAAAACATGGCGGTGAAATACGCATGGCTAGCGAATTAGATATTGGAACAACATTCTGGTTTGACTTACCTTTAGAGCAATCTGACAAAGATGAAATTCTTACTAACGCAATAAATAGTGAAAAGAGCCTATCTGGAAATCAAGTTTAAAAGTTTATTTACCCTTATCAACTCCCCTAAATACATTAGGCAAATTTTCATCAGGAAGAACTCTATGAGGCGCTCCACTAAATATTTGCTCAAAATTTGAAAAAGAATCCTTTATCTCTGGCCCGTTACTTGTAATTATAAATTCTCTGATTCTCTTATCATGCCAAGAACCTCTCATCTTAAAGACATTTATAGCTCGTGCCATTTCCCCTTTTATTTCAACATACTGTAGTAGCAAAATAGTATCTGTAATTGTAGAAATATGTGAATCAGTTATTGAATGGCTTCCCATAAATTCCTCAGCAGTATTAGTAAAGAAACCTGCAATTTCTTCTTGTTTAGCATAACCAGTTACACCAATAACAAATTGCCTGAATGCATTCAAACTAACTCCTCTGGCTAAAGCTGATAAGGAATCAATGGCCATCCTTGTTGGTTTAAATTGAGTTATTTGAGTCTTAATTATTTGTAAATGATCCTCTAACCCAGTTGATTCAGGATAAGCGCAAATAATCTTTAAAAGGCCATCACTTTCCATCTTTTCAAAATCTATCCCCCAACTTGTAGCATTTCTAAGTAGTTGAGCCCTAGATTCTTCATAAGCAAAAAGAATTGCACGTTCTTTATGTTGATAAGCATCCTCAATAAATTTTGATACAAGCATTGTTTTCCCAGTACCTGTTGCTCCTGTAGCCAAAATAATAGAGTCTTGAAAGTATCCTCCCCCACACATTTCATCTAAATCTTTGACACCAGAGCTTATACGAACATTAGATGATCTTTGAGTCAATCTCATTGCTCCAAGAGGGAAAACACTAATGCCGTTTTCACCCATCGTAAATGGGAATTCGCCCTTCATATGAGTTGTTCCCCTTAACTTCAAAACTTCTAATGTTCTTCTTCTTTTTTCTGATTCAAGTACATTACGAAGCAATACAACATTATCAGAGACAAATTCTTCTACACCGTAGCGAGCTATTGGGCCATAATCATCAACTCTTTCAGTTGTCATTACTGTTGTAACTCCTATTTCCTTTAATCTGGCTATCAATCTAAAAATTTCTCTCCTAACAACATAAATAGCATCATATTGCTGGAATACTGCTGTGATAGAGTCTATAGCAACTCTCTTTGCTTTATATTTCCGAATAGCGTAACTTATTCTCTCAATCAATCCAGACAGATCAAAATTTCCTGCCACATCTTGCCCATCAGGATCTGGAGAGGCATCTAAGATGAAAAGTTTATTTTGATCTATAAGTTCTTGTAAATCCCACCCAAAACTTGCAGCATTTCTAATAATATCTAAAGGAGATTCCTCAAAAGTGACAAAGATCCCAGGCTCATCAAAACTTAAAATACCATGATGTAAATACTGAAGAGAGAAAACTGTCTTGCCAGTACCTGAAGTTCCACTTACAAGTGTGCTCCTTGAAGTAGGCAAGCCGCCTCTGCAGACATCATCGAATCCCTCTATTCCAGTTGGAAGTTTTTGAACCTGCATCTTATGAGACTTATTTTGTACTTTATCTGTCATAAATAGATACTAAAGTGATTATTTTGAAGTTAATTAATACTATGTTTTACTTATTATAGATTATTTCTATATTTCTACCTATCACTTATTTCCGACTCATTTAATTCATCAAAAAGTAAATCTAAGCCTATCAATACTTTCTCTCTATCTGAAAGGTCTCCAATTATTCTACGAACTGGCGGTGGTAATATTTTCGCTAATGTTGGGGTAGCTAAAATTTTATCTTCCTCTGCTAATTGTGGACTTTTCAAGACATCTATTACCTTTAGGGCATAAACTCCCTTGAATTCTGTCTTTAAAATCTCCTTTAAAGTATTAAGCGCTCTCATAGAATTTGGTGTATTACCTGCGACATATAATTTTAAAATATATGTTTTTCTCGCGACCATGTTAATTTTTAAATATAGTTCTAAAACTATTTTAGTAACAACTTGACTAATGACACTATTTAGTAAGAAGATATATAGACTTAAACGATTGCTTATTAGGTATAATCAAATATTAAATTTGAACCTAATTGCGTCCAAAATTATATGACTACTTCCAAAAAAACAACCACTGCTTCTAAAACTAAAGAAGCCACATTTGCTATCGCCGAGACCTCAGGCAGACAAGTTTTATTGGAGGTTAATAGGTACTATGATTTAAATAGAATAGATGCCAAAGAAAAAGATAAAATTACTCTCGATAATATTCTTTTAATAAAAGAAAATGAAAAAATTTCAATTGGTAAACCATATATTAAGAATGCAAATATTGAATTAGAGGTAATATCTCATAAAAGGGATAAAAAAGTAATTGTATATAAGATGAGACCTAAGAAAAAGACCAGAAGGAAAATGGGCCACAGGCAAGAATTAACTCGAGTTATGGTAAAATCTATTAATATTGGTAAAACTACCAAAACTTCCACTAAGTCTAAATCTGCAAAGAAAGAAGACTAGCTAGAAGAAATTTTATTTAAAATCTTAGATTAAATAAGAAAAAATGGCACACAAAAAAGGTACAGGTTCAACGAGAAATGGAAGAGATTCTAATTCAAAAAGACTAGGAGTTAAAGCCTTCGGAGGAGAAAGGGTTAGCGCTGGATCAATATTAATCCGTCAAAGAGGTACTTCTTTCTTGCCAGGTAATAATGTAGGCAAGGGAAAAGATGATACTTTATTTGCTTTAAGAGATGGAATTGTTAACTTCGAAAGCATTAAAAGAAATCTTAGATCTAGAAAAAGAATTAATGTAGTTGTTTAGTTGTATTTTTTATAACTTCTAGTAGTTATTAATATAGGATGAAACACTTCAATAAAATTATTTTGTAGATTTTTAAAAAATTTATTAACAACCTTTTCTTCATCTAGATGAAAGGGATACTCATTATTTTCGCCTTTAAAAAAATACCAATTAAATAAAGCTATTGCATCCTTTTTCATTATTTTATGAAAGACTTCAAGCTGAGTTGAAGGATCTTTTAGATGTTCCAAAACATCAAGACAGACGATAGTATCAAACTTCGTTATTTTCGTCTCTTCAATAGAGTTATAAAAGGATAATTTTCTCTCTAAGCCTAATTCTTTTGATCTAAATTCAACAAAGTCTCTATTAGTTTTATTTATATCTACAAAAAAGACATGCTCAACATCATCTGACATCGCATTAGCAATTGCATGTGTTCCAATTCCCCCTCCAAAATCTAAAACTAAATTCTTAGAAAACTTTTGCTGAAGCCTTAAAGTATCTGCTATGTATTGATTACTGCTAATATGCCATGCAGCTAAATCAGCCAAATGCTTATCTCCTACAATATCCTTATAGAACTCTTCACAATCAAGTAAATTATCACCTGGATGTAAATTAGCTAATTCCATCTTGGCATCCTTAAGAAATTTATCTAATGCAATTGGCTCGATTGATAGAAATTCAGCTAAATGAGTTTTTAATTGAAAAGCATTTTCAATAAATTCGCCTACTATTTTTTTATTTTTCAATTTAAATAATTGAGTATCCTTTATAAAAATAATAAAATAAAACCTTATGATTCACACTAAATCTTCATATCAAAAATGAATGCTCCAAATGGCTTCCTAGTAATAAATAAAAATCCAGGATGTACTTCACATGATTGTGTAAAAAGAATTAGAAGAATTTTGAATGTCAAAAAAGTTGGTCATACTGGTACTTTAGATCCTGAAGTTACAGGAGTTTTACCAATAGCCATAGGAAATGCTACTAGATTTATTCAATACTTACCACAAATAAAAACATATTTTGGAATAATTCAACTCGGTATTAAAACAAATACTGATGACATTCACGGTGAAATAATAAATAAGAAAAATTGGCCTATCTTAAGTTTTGAAGAATTAAATCAATATTTGAATAATTTCAGGGGGCTCATAAAACAAGTACCTCCAAAAGTTTCAAGTGTGCACATAAATGGAGAACGAGCCTATAAAAAATCACTTAGAGGTGAATTATTTGAAATACCCACTAGAGAAGTTAATATTTTTGATTTGACTCTCAAAAAATGGGAACAAAAAAAGGGATTATTGCATATAAAAGTAAAATGCTCATCAGGAACTTATATTAGGGCTTTAGCAAGAGATCTAGGCTCTAAAATAGGCACTGAAGGATGTTTATTTTATCTTGAAAGAACTCAAGCCTCAGGTTTTAACAAAGAACATGCTATTAAAATAGATGAAATAATTGAGCATCGAGAAAACATTAATTCGTTTATTATCCCAATAATAAAGTCTTTAAACCACATACCAAGCTTTGTTGTAAAGGATATTAAGGATCATTATTTCTGGGAAACTGGCCGTAAAATTATATTTCGTGACCCTATTGATATCACAAGCGACCTAGGTCAAACGACTTTTAAGGTTATTGATAATACAAATAAACTTTTAGGAATTGGTATTTTAGAAAAAGGGGAAATAAATTATATACAACCGAAACTAGTTCTTAATGCTAAATAAATTTATTTATAAATTTTTCTAAAAGGCTTAACTGATATACCTTTATAAAAATGTTTAAGAATTTGCTCTGCCCTAGCCCCCTTTGAGGCCATATATTTTGCCCCCCATTGGCTCATTCCAACTCCATGGCCTGAACCTTTGCCGGAAATAAGAAGATAGGCTCTATCAGTATAAATAGACTTTTGATTCAAGTTTTCTTCCTCACTTATATTAGTTTTTATGAATGAATAATTGAAAAGAGTACTATTTAATTTCATTCTACTTCTGAAATCTTTACCTAATATTTTTTTGGAACCATTTTCCCCAATAATTTCTAAAGATTTTATCCTTCCAGTCTTTGATTTTTTTAAAACCTTTATTTTTTCAAGACCTCCTAGAACAGGGAATAAGTCTTTTAACTCATCTTTAGTGAAAGATTTATTCCAAATTAATTTAGGATTATCACTATCAAAAGCTTTAACACTTCTTAAATAATCATATTTATCACTCCATACATCCTCACTATTCTCTGTTTGTGAAGCCGAACTGCTATGAAATAGTGCATTTATTAATTTGTTGTTATGCGTTATAACGAGAGACCTTGTTGATCTAACAGCCCTTGCAGTTTGTATAGTTCTAGATTCCAATCCATTATAAACTTGATCTTTTTGAGTTGAGTCAATATCAAACATTAGATTTCCTTTTTTCTTTAATGCATAAGTCCTTGAAGCTATAGCTTGTGCTTTTAATGCCTCTAATGGCCACTTATGAGGCATTTCTGCTCCAACTACACTACTTAAATAATTTTCAATTCTAAGCTTGTTTACTACATAAATTTTATTATCTTTCAAGATAACATTAATGATTCCTGAATATCTTTTATCCCCTACCCAAATTCCCCTCTTATCAGTAGATTTGATTGAAAAACTATTTTTGTTTACATTATAAAATTTATCTTTTTGCTTATCAAAAAATAATATTTTCTTATTAAGTTTATCTTTAATTGTGAGACCTTTGATCCTTTTATTAAAAAATTGATTTCCAGAGATCCTGAGAGGTATAGCACTATCTGATCTAATTCTTAATATCTTATCTTTTTTTATTAGTACCCTTATTATTGGTTCACTTGAGGCTTGAAGTACATTACTTTGAAATGAAAGTAACAAAATAATAAATATCAAAATATTTTTATAAGTTAATTGGTTAATTTGCTTTTCCACTTTGTTTGAGAAACAAATTCTGAATTTGCCTAGGGTTGACTAAAAGTCTAGATTTAATTTAGACATTAAATACAAAAATATTTTCATAAGTGAACATTACCTTCCTAGGAACTAGTTCAGGAGTGCCAACATTAACAAGAAATGTTTCCTCTTTAGCCCTTAAACTCTCCCAAAAATCTGAGGTATGGCTTTTTGATTGTGGAGAAGGTACTCAACTTCAAATAATGAGAAGTAATATAAAATCTTCTCAAATAAAAAAAATATTCATAACTCATATGCATGGAGATCATATTTATGGTTTACCAGGATTATTAGCAACCCTTGGATTAGCAGGGAATAGTCAAGGTATTGAGATCTATGGTCCTAGAGACCTTAAAAACTTTGTATTATCAGCTTTAAAAAATAGCTATTGCACAATCACCTTTCCTCTCCATTTTTTTGCAGTAGAAGATTTTGCCTTCAATAATAATTATTTATATGAAGATAATCAAATTACTGTTAGATGTTCCTTTCTGAAGCACAGATTACCTGCTTATGGATACAGAGTCAGCGAAAAAGATAAGCCCGGAAGATTTGATATTGATAAAGCAATCAGATTAGATATACCTCCAGGCCCTATTTATTCAATATTGCAATCAGGAAAACAAGTTACATTAAATGATGGCAGAATATTTAATGGAAATGATTTTTGCGGCAAACCAAGAAAAGGAGAAACTTTTGTTTACTGTACGGATACAATCTTTAGTGAATCAGCTGTAAAGCTATCAAAAAATGCTGATTTACTTGTACATGAATCCACATTTTCAGAAAAAGATAAAGATATGGCAATAAAAAAATTACATTCAACGACTATCATGGCAGCCAAAACGGCTTTATTATCAAATGCAAAAAAACTTATCCTGACTCATCTAAGCCCAAGATATACTTGCAAAAGTCCAATCACACCAATTGATCTATTGAAAGAGGCTAAAGAAATTTTTCCAAATACTTTTCTGGCGAAGGATTTTTTAACTACGAAAATCAGATGAACTGCAACAGTTCGTAAGAAGAAGTATTCTATATGGCCAACCCATGAAATAATAGTCGTATGATATTTCTTAAATTGATTTAGATCGAAATGGTTTCAAATTTTTCTTTCCTTAAAAAGTCATTTTCAAGGCTTTTAATTTTTCTCCCATTGATGTTTGGTTTATTAATAAATCCAATATCTGCAAATGCTCTTTATCCAAGTGATCCTTCTTCAGTAGATGTTTTAAAAGAAGATTATCGCGGAAAAGATCTTCAAAATACAGAATATGTTAAGTATGATTTATCAAGCCAAGATCTTGGGGAAGTTAATTTGCAGGGTGCTTACATGAGTGTGACAACTGCAAAAAATTCTAGTTTCAAAGGGGCAAATATGAAAGATTTAATTGCCTATGCTACTCGATTTGATAACGCTGATCTTTCTGATGCAGACTTAACAAATGGTGAGCTTATGAAAAGTGTCTTTGATGGTGCCGTGATTGAAGGCACTGACTTTACTAACGCCAACTTAGATTTATCTCAAAGGAAAGCTCTTTGCTCAAGAGCTTCAGGAACAAATTCAAAGACTGGAGTAGATACATTCGATAGTCTTGAATGCTCTGGGTTAAAGGGTTACACACCTCCCAAACCAAAAGCTTAGTATCAAATTAAATATTTGAAGGAAAGATATTGCCAGGTTCTCTAGAACCTGGTTTTTTGCTGTACCACCATTCTTGAATTTCATTTGAAAACTTATCTGAAAAGAAAGTTATTACTGTTTTCATTGGTTTTGAACCGGGCTCTAAAATTTCCACTGAATAAGAAGGACATTTCCTAGAAGCCATATCTGCTACAAACCTCGCACCAATCCTTCTCCAACTTGGTTCCTTGCTTCTCCAAGCAAGTCTCGAACATGGCCAAGGCAACTCCTCTCTATCATATAATCTGCAACATGGACCAATTATTTTATAGCTATATTGACCGCCTAAACTAGATTTGATTGTCCCAAATTTAAAAAATTCAAATTTATTCATCATTTTATAATTAGTTATCTTATATAGAGGTTGGCAGAAAAAAAAAAACTTACAACTAGATGAAATTATTTATTTATAATAAAAAATCTTTTAGTAAAGTTCTTCTTCAGCATGAGTACTAATTGTTACATCAGAAGTAGGAAAAGCCACGCATGGCAAAATATATCCTGCAGCCAATTGATCATCATCTAAGAAACTTTGATCAGATTGATCAACTGTTCCAGAGGTAACCTTTGCTGCACATGTTGAACAGGCTCCCGCTCTACATGAATAAGGTATATCAATACCTTGTTCCTCAGCAGCATCTAAAATATATTGATCAAAAGGTACCTCTATCGTTGAATTAACACCTTCGCTTTCATTAATGAGTGTTACTTTATAAAAATCCATTAGTTTAAGAGGGCTTAGAAAAATTGCATTAATAATTACTTTTTTGAAGTTTAAAAATATTCATTAGGCTGATCTACAACAAAAAATGTAAAAGATACAAACATGTGAATTGGCTCATAGTTAAATGGTTTCTTTAAGTTGATTATTTTTTCATTGATTTAATGCAAATCCAATCTTTTTCTGATGATACAGTATCTACCGATAAATTATTTAAATTTAATATTTTGATAATTTCTCTTTGTTGAGAGGATAATATTCCACTTAAAATTAATTTTCCATTTAACTTTAATAGCTCAGCAATTTTGGGAATTATCAACCTTATAACATCTGCAAGAATATTGCATAATATCAAGTCAAAATCGTTGCTTGAGTTATTTAAAGAAAATTCTTGAAAAGAACACCTATAAAGATGCATGTCTAAGGAGTTAGAAAAATTTAATTTAATATTTGCCTTGGTAGAGTTAATAGCCAAATAATCACTATCTATTGCGTATAAATTTTTTCCTCCTAGTAGTTTTGCTGCAATGGTTAGTATTCCACTTCCGCATCCAATATCTAAAACTTTTTTACTTTGTAATTGAATATTTTCCATTTCCTGCATGCATAGATAGGTAGTAGGATGGCTACCGGTACCAAATGCTGCTCCTGGATCAATTTTGATAATTTTTTTGTCCTCTAATCCTTTAGGCAGATCCATCCAAGAGGGTAAAACTAAAAAATTATTTCCTATTAGCTGAGGTCTCCAAAATTTTTTCCAGCTATCTAACCAATCTTCATTAATAATTTTCCAATGAAATTCAGGTCGATTATGATTTGCCTCTAAAAGATTCTTAAAAATTTTTTCTAATCGAACTCTGAATTGATCACTACATTTAGAATCAATTAGCCAAATTTCTACTATCAGAGAATTCTTTTTGTTTTCTAATAAATTAAAAGCAAAACTTTCTATTTTAAGTTCTGTTAACTTCCAAATAATTAAATCCTCTAAATTCTTTTCAATTTCAAAAGTTAATTTCACCCATTTTCTTAATCCCATAAATCAGTAATTACTCTTCATAGCGTGACGGGATTTGCACTAGTAATTCCATCAACCTTTAAGATGGACTCTAATAAAGAAGTAGGGATTGGATCATCAACGCTCAATACCATTACAGCCTCTCCTCTTACAATCTTTCTGCCCACCTGCATAGAAGCAATATTTACATTATGGTCACCTAACAAAGAACCTAATTTCCCAATTATTCCGGGCATATCGCGATGCCTTGTTAGCAACATGAATCTACTAGGTGAAACATTTACAGGATATTGATCTATACTAATAATTCTCAATTCTCCATCTGCAAAAATACTACCCGCAACACTATTTTCTCCTTTATCACCAATAGTTGTTAGTTGTAATAATCCACTTGCGAATTCTGGTCGAGACTCATCTTTATTTTCAACAACTTTAATTCCTCTTGATTCAGCCTCTAAAGATGCATTTACATAATTTATTCTGTCTCCTAAAGCTTTCGATAAGAGACCTTTTAAACTTGCTATTACTAATGGTTTGGAAGGATGCTGTGCAAATTCCCCTTGTAATTTGAGTTCTAATTTATCAATTTGACCTCCAGAAAGCTGACTTATTAAAAGACCAAGAGTTTCAGCTAGCTGGAGATGTGGTTTTAAACTGTCCATTATATCTGGACTTAAACCAGGAATATTCACAGCAGTTCTTGCAGATAATCCTAATAGGACATCTCGTATTTGTTCTGCTACATCAATAGCCACATTTTCTTGAGCTTCTTTTGTTGACGCACCTAAGTGTGGGGTCAATATTAAATTTTTTTTAACTTTTAAAAGTGGTGAATTTTCACTTAATGGTTCTTCAGAAAAGACGTCAATCGCTGCTCCACCTATTAAAGATGAATTAAGAGCTTCTGCTAATGCTTCTTCGTCTATAATCCCTCCTCTTGCACAATTTATTAATTTTGCATTACTTTTCATAGACTTGAACATATTAATATCAACCAAATTTTCAGTTTCCTTTGTACGGGGCAAATGTAAAGTTACGTAATCAGAGACTTCAAATAAAAGATGTAATTCAAATAATTTCACTTGCATTTGTTGCGCCCTTTCACTTGAAACGAATGGATCATATCCAATAACATCCATTCCTAGAGCATTCGCAACTTTGGCAACATGAGTTCCAATTTTCCCAAGACCTACCACTCCTAACTTCTTATTATAAAGTTCATTACCAACAAATTTTTTTCGTTCCCATTTACCTGCCATTGTGCTGCTATGAGCTTTTGGTATATTTCTTGAGATAGCTAGCATCATCGCTATTGCATGCTCTGCAGCAGCGATAGTATTGCCACCGGGGGAGTTTACAACAAGAACCCCTTTTTGTGTGGCGGCTTTTACATCAACATTATCAACACCTACTCCAGCCCTCCCAATAATCTTGAGTCTCTCAGAAGAATTTATAATCTCTCCTGTTACTTGTGTACCAGAACGAATCATTAATGCATCATATTCTTTAATGACATTGATCAATTCTTTATTTGAAATACCAATTTTTTGATCAACTTGAGCGACTTGAGAAAGAATATCAATCCCAGATTGATCTATTGGATCTGTTATTAGAACTTTTTGCATTTAAGATTTGTTCTTTAATTATCTACTTTACTTATCTATAGTAAATAGAGCTTGTTTTATTAAATTGAATCAAGAAATCAACATTTGAGGAACTAAATTTGACTAAATGCATTTTGATATTTGACGACCTTCAAAAGTGTTTAGAACTTTTAAATACTTTTGAAGGAAAAAAGGTTTTGTTATCAGAAAATTTGCTAGTAATGCCTCCTGATGAAAAAATATCTTTACATCACAAAAATTTACTTCTGGAGAAAAAAACCTTCATAAATATTACGACCATAGAAAAAGTGAGGATACTCAATCCAAAACTTGATCGAAATCTTAGACAAAAGAGCATGCGTAATTGGCTAATGCCTTTTGGATTTATAGCAGGCTTAACTTTTTCCAACATGACAAATTTATCAACATTTTCTTTTTTAGGTTTAAACAAAATTGGTGATTCAATTATAGGTGGCATACTTGGAATGAGTTCAGGATTATTAGGCAGTTATGTAGCCTCTGCCAGCATTAACTTAAATCGTAATAAAGAATTAAGATCGATTATTAATTTTAATAAAGGCGGCAACTGGATAGTTTTTCTAGAGAATCAAATAGGATACGAACTTCCATGGATTACTATTAGAGAATCAGAGCCTATAGATATCATTTTCCTAGAAAATTGAATGATTGATTTCAAAGAATTTTTAATTGATAGTCCGCATAAAAAGGAGATTAAGCAATTAATAACTATTTCAAACTTAGCTTATAAAAATTGGGAAACTTATTGGACTGACTTTATTCCCTCTTATATTTATATAAAAATGATTAAAAGTTTTAATAATTTAAATGATCTCTCATATTTAATTTATGGAGGTTACGAAAATGCTGATAGGGCTAAAATTGCTTGTTTTAGGAACTCAATTTATAAATCAACTGATGATATTAAGAAGAAATTTCCAGCTATTGGTCTTGATATTAGGGGAAATTTTTTATTTGATAATGCAAGCCAAGAGGATTTCAGGAGTTTTATTAAAGATTCACTGATTAAAGAGGATATGATTGGCGATGTCTGGACTATAGGCGATAGAGGCGCCCAAGGAATAATTGATAAAAATGAATCTAACATGATTTCTCAAAATAAATACTTTTTAAGGGATGTAGAAGTAGAAATTAAGATGATCCCATTAGAGGAATTAAAGTTTCCCGTAAAAAGAATTGAGAAATACATAAACACCGTTGAGGCATCAAAAAGATTAGATGCTATTGCCTCCGCAGGATTTAGACTTTCAAGAAGCAAAATTAACGATAGGATTAAACATGGGCTAGTACGTGTAAATGGGATAATAGTTTATAAGCAAACTTATTTTATAAAAGAAGGAGATATTATTCAATTAGAAAATAAAGGTTTAGTGAAGATAATTTCTATTGAAAAAACCAAAAGAGATAGATGGAAAATTAAATTATTAAAAAAATGAATACTTGAACTGCTATTTTCATATAAGGGGATTATTGTTCTTAGCTAAATTTATTACTAAGGGCGATTAGCTCAGAGGTAGAGCACTACCTTGACACGGTAGGAGTCACTGGTTCGATTCCAGTATCGCCCATGTCCTAATTTCAAACAACAAGCATATGAAAGAATCATTAATCCACAATTATTTCTAAATTTTTTTAGATTAAATAAAAATGAAACTTAATCAAATAATAAATCTTCATAAAGGTCTTACTATCTTCGTAGTTCTGAGTTTGATGTATTTTTACAATAATTTCTCAATCTCATCTTGGGTTTATTTATCTTTACATGGAACTTACGGAATTTTATGGTTATTAAAGGAAAAAATATTTCCAGATCCTTATTTTAAAGATGAAATCAATTATCCCACTGCCCTAATAGGATTTATTTTATTAGGTAGTTATTGGGTGGCACCATTTTTACTGATAAGTTCACAAAAAATCGCACCAAATTCATTGATAGCATTATGTATCTCAATAAATATTTTGGGTGTTTTTCTACATTTTGCTAGCGACTCACAAAAATACTTTACGCTTAAGGTCAAAAAAGATCTAATAAAAGACGGGTTCTTCAAAAATATTAGGAATACAAATTATCTTGGAGAAGTACTTATATATTTATCTTTTGCAATGTTATCAATGAGTTATATTCCTTTTTTAATATTAGGAATGTTTTTCTTATTAGTATTCATTCCAAGGATGCTAAAAAAAGACAAATCATTATCTAAATATAAATCCTTTAAAGATTATAAAAGTAAAAGTGGTTTGATTTTGCCTAAAATTAATGGATAAAAAAATTTATCCTTATTGGAGACAAGAACTAAAAGCTTACCAAAAGAAAGAGGAAAAGATTATTTCTAATAGATGGATACAAATTGCTACTGTTAATAATAATAATGAACCTAGATTAAGAACCGTAGTCTTTAGAGGATGGTTAAAAGATAATTCCATGTTAATTTATACTGACAATCGAACCGAAAAAGTTAAAGATATTAAAAATAATAATAAAGTAGAAGTTTTATGGCTATTTACTAAAAGCAAATCGCAATTTAGATTTAAAGGTGAAGCAAATATTGTTCACGATGATATTAAATATTGGGAGGCACTTAATTACAAATCAAGATCAACCTGGTTTTGGCCAAATCCTGGATATGAATTTAATAACCAAGATTATTTTAAAGATTTTGATCGAGAAGAGAAACCAGTTAATTTCTTAGTATTTGAAATTATTATTCATAAAGTAGAACTTTTAAAGTTAGAAAAACCACTTCATAAAAGGTACATTTGGGAAGAGAGTAATAATTGGATTAAAAAAAGAATAAATCCTTAAATATTTCTAAATTGTTTCCAATTAGTTGAAAAATCATTTTATTAAGTCAAGTTTAAGAGAGAGATATTATTCCTATGAATTTCTCAAACATAAACGAAAATCCAATCACATTTTTAACTTGGGTCACAGCAATAGGTATGTTTGCAAGTCTAGTAGAGGCAACTCTTAGAATTAAAGTTGAAAATTACAATAATTACAAACGTAGAGAGAAGCTAATAAGAAGCCTTTATCCTAAAAAATTAGCTTGAGGTTTCAGACAAAAGGTTTGATTGCAAGAATCTAAAGAATCCCTCTTTTTTTACTTCATTTAGTTCTTCTACTTTAAGATTTCCAGATTTTTTATTAATAGTAAGTGTAGCAACTTCAATCTCCTCTGATTCAGATTTCAAAATTCTAATAATCACTTCATCTAGAGAAAAGTTACCTGGTCCAGTCAACGTAATACAAGCTGCAGAAGCGAAGTACAATAACAATAACTCTAATAGATAAATATTAAATCCAGCTGTTACTAGAGCATGATAAATGGCTACAGAAATAGTTCCAACTATAGCTAGGGCTCCCAACCTCGTAGCTAAGCCGATTATTAATAACCAACTTCCCCCTATCTCTGAGAAAGCTGCTACGTATGATAAGAATATTGGAAATGGAAGATGTAATGGCTTTACAAAAGCATCTGCAAAGTTTTGAATATTTGCTGTTTTTTCGAATCCGTGATGAATTAAGACTGTTCCTGTAATTACTCTTAGCAGCAATAAAGCTGTGTCTTTACTAAATGATTTTGTGAGAATTGTCGAAAGCACTATTAAATCTATATTTATTCTTAAGTAAAAATAACTAATATATCTTTATCATCGTGGATGAAAAGGCAAAACTAATATACATTTAAGTATAAATACTTAAATGATTTACATTAAAAGGTTCATGCTTTACAAAATCAAGTACTTATTTTATTAATTGTTGGTTTTAAAAAATTTAATTAATTTCTGATATTTAAATTTTATTTAATATTTACCACTTCCTAAAAAGTTATTGATTTTAGGAATATTTTCTTTAAATTTAAAAAAACCTTTTTTAGCAAATTTCCAAGAATATAAATCTTCTTCTCTAACTAAATAGTTAAAGACTGAATCTTTCTGAGTCTTTAACCTTTGCAGGAAATCCAAATTATCTCCTTGCCCGGGATATAGAACATCGACATTAAGGCAATTTACTAATTCTTTATACAAGTTTGATGAATTTACTATTTTTGTATTGGAAAATTTACTATTAAATTCCTTCAAAAGAATTTTTTTGAATTTTAAAACTTTATCAGATATTTTAATTTGTCTATCTTTATCATCTAAAACAATAAGAAAAACATCTTCATATTTATTGATTAATTCTTGAAGGGTAGAAATATGTAAATCATTCTCAAACAAAATAAGCTTATTATTTTTCTTTTGCATATTACAAGAATAAATTGAATCTTCAAAATCCGGAATATAATCATCAATTAAATCAATTTGTTTATTATTGATAAAATTTGTATTGAATCTATTATTTGAGAATTTACGAAGATTACTAGGAGTAAATATATATTTTTTACCTTTAGTATGCAGCCCTGCTACCCATCTCCAACTTAATGTATTAGAAGCGGCATCTCCATCATAAAGATGCTTTAAAAAAAATCTTGCACCTAACTCCCATGGCAAACCTAAATTAAAAATCCACGTACTTGCAAACCACATTCTTGTATGGTTATGTAGATAGTTAAATTCTTTTAACTCATCTACCCACGAATTAAAAAATGGTATTTCTGTTTTTCCTTGAATAGCTTTTTCATACATCTTTAAGTCAAACTTATTATTACTTTTCTGGACAAATTTGGTCCATACTGACGGTCTATTTTCCAACCAACCCTTCCAATAAATTCGCCAGTATACCTCCTCAATAAATTTATTCACATTTTTTGATTTATAATTAAACCTTATATCCTTTATTATTGAGTATTCAAGAAGTACTCTATGTGTTACAAACTGAGAAATTCCTGAAACAAAATTTTCTGATTCAGGACCATTATCATAATTTCTATATTTTTCATAAAATGTGATTTTCTTTTTTAAGAAATCATTCCACTTAGATTCAGCTAAATTAAAAAACTCCATTTATTCTTTGTAAAAATTATAAATTAGTTATAAGGTATTTTTTAAGCAAAATAATCCTTCAACCCAACTTAATCAATTTAACAAATAAAAAATAAATTTCATTAAGACACTTTTTTATATCATTTTATACTTTTCAGATTAACTCCAGTGTAAGAAAATGTTTAATGAAAAAATAAGAACTTTTAAAGTTAAAGCGGATCAATATGAGTTCAATATTAGAGAGAGATGTAAAATATCTTGATGAGCAATATCGACTTGGGAAAGCAATTATTTCAGATGAAGCTTTTGATCAACTTGAAAAAAACCTTCAAAAAACTTATCCATTATGTAACTACTTCCAGCAAAAAAAATCCTTAGCACTGCCTTCTATTAAAAGTAGCAATTACAAACAGTTTTTAAAAACCTTACGTAAAAATACACGTTTAAGTATTCAACCCAAAATTGATGGATGTGCTATCGCAATTCAATATTTAGATGGGAGATTACATAAGGCCATTAAAAATGATGGCAATGACATTACTAACAAAATCAAAAACGTTAAAAATATACCATCTTGTATTCCTATTAAAAGAAATATACAAGTTAGAGGCGAGCTTTACCTTCCAAATAAAGCAGGCCTCTTTTCTCAAAGCATTACCAGCAGATACATTGAATCTAATATTATTCCTAAAGATGATTTTATCTTTTGTTGTTTCCAAATCCTTAATGGAAGACTTAACCAATATGAGAGTATGAATTATCTAAAAAAATGTGGTTTTCAGATCCCTCACAGCTATTTCATAAATAATACCTGCCAAGTTGAATATTTTAGGAAAGAATGGTTAAGAGGAAAAATATTTGCAAATTATCCTACTGATGGAATAGTAATTAAAATAAATAGTAGAAAATTACAATTTTCAAGAGAGATAAATCCTCTTAAGAGAGAGGAATGGCAATATGCAATAAAAACTTAATGAATAAATTTTTATTCAAAAATAATAAATTTTAATTCTTTGTATTGGATGATAATTCACGAAATTTTTTACTTTTAATTAAACTTGTAAAGTTTAAAATCTCTGAATTTAAATAATGGACTCAGCAAAAAAAGTGTATATATCAAATTGGGGTTATAATGATGTACCAAATCTTGAAGGTAAGAAGGCCCTTGTAACAGGATCAAATAGTGGTCTTGGCTATTTTACAGCTAAAGCACTTGCTCAAAAAGGTTGTCATGTAATACTTGGTTGCAGAACATTAGAGAAAGCAAATTATACCAAAAATAAATTGGAAAGACTCTTTCCTAATGCGCAATTAAGTAGCATGGAATTAGATTTATCTGATTTTAAAAAAGTTATAGAAACAACAAAATTAATTTTTGAAAACTTTAATAATCTGGATTTATTAATTAATAATGCTGGGATAATGCATCCACCAAAAACATTAAATGCACAAGGATTTGAAATTCAGTTTGCGGTCAATCATTTATCACATATGCTTTTAACACTAAAATTACTACCACTTTTAGAAAAACAAGGAAATTCAAGAATAGTAACTGTAACTTCAGGAGCCCAATTTTTTGGTAAAGGCGGATGGAATAATTTAAGAGCTGAAAAATACTACAATAAATGGGAATCATATGCAGAAAGTAAATTAGCAAATGTGACATTTGCCATGGATTTGCATAAAAAATTAATTAATAAAAACGTATTTTCTTTGGCTGCACATCCTGGGATAGCCAAGACAAATCTTTTTACGGCACAAAAACCAAACCCGAATAAATTTGAAAAATTTTCATTAAGTATTTTTAGTCCTTTTTTCCAATCTGCCGAGATGGGTGCATTACCTCAATTATTTGCAGCAACTTCTCTTTCTGCAAAGAGTGGTGAACATTATGGTCCAAAATATAATTTCAGGGGTCATCCTAAGCTGTCGCCAACGGCACCATTAGCAAATAAAGATAGTGAGCAAAGAAATCTATGGGAAAAAAGTATGAATATTATTGGAGAATTTATTTAGATTTGTTCAATTTTATTAATTTGAGAAAATACTTTAAAACAAGTAATTCACTTTCCGAAAGTTTCATAAATTCAATTAGAGCATCATTATTGATTGAATCAAATTTCTGTGAAAACTCTAATAATTGATTCTGATTATCATTCACAAAATTTTCTGCTATCTGAGCTGGTGTTAGATTATTTTCAATTAAATTTCCTGGATTAAAATTTTGCCAAGTCTTATAAAACCATTCGAACCACAAATTTGTAATGTTCTTTTTCATTTAGTTTTTTTCTTGTTGATCTTAAAATAATAAATTAAAGTTTTTTCTTTTATCTAATAAATTTAATATATATTATTTTTAGAATCTTTTTTGCTTTTAATTACACTATTTTTTTATTACCTTATCTTTAGTAATTATAATTTTACTAATAAAAAAGAATGTTAAAAAATCTGCTCAATCCTTAAAGTTTTTTTAGTATAAAAATAAATGAAAATTTGAATATTAATTAGAAAATTATGAAAATTAAAAACCTAAATTTTGTTATTGGTTTAGGGATCTCTGGATTTTGGGCTGCAAAATATTTAAATAGCATAAAAAAGAGGGTTATTGTTGTTGAGAGTAATAATAGTAAAGATCATTTCTTATATAAAAGAAAATTAGAAGAACTAGGTATTCAAGTTTACCTAAATAAATCTTTCGATTTTAGAGAATTTGCTAATCATATCGAAGAAATTGAATATGTAATTATTAGTCCAGGAATTAGCTTAGAGCATAAGACTGTTATTGAATTACAGCGCAGGGGAATAAAAGTAATTGGGGAAGCTAATTTAGGCTGGGTTAATTTAAGAAGTGTTAATTGGGTAGGAATAACAGGAACAAATGGGAAAACTACAGTTACTCATTTATTAAGTCACATACTACGCAAAAATAACTTAAATGCCCCAGCGGCAGGAAATATTGGGAATCCAATATGTGAATATGCATATTATTATCAAAATAAAAATTTAAAAATTGATTGGCTAATAGCTGAATTAAGTAGCTATCAAATTGAAATCGCAAAAATAATTAAACCAAAAATTGGAATCTGGACTACATTTACTCCAGACCATTTAGAGAGACACAGGACTATAGAAAATTATTTTAATATAAAAAATAACTTACTAAAAAATTCGGAGTATCGGATTTATAATTATGATGATAAGGCATTGAGAGAATCAATAAATATACTTGCAAAAGGTATTTGGATTACTTCAAATTTAAAAGATCAAAAAGATAAGGAATGTGATTATTGGATAGATAATGATGGATTTATAAATGAGAAAGAAGAAAAGTTATTCCACTTAGGAATTTTTAAATTAAGAGGTGATCACAATGTACAAAATTTGTTATTAGCTACAGCCGCCGCAAGAAAAATGGGATTATCAAGCAAACAAATAAAAAATGGCTTAAAAAGTTATGAGCAACTTCCTCATCGATTAGAAACTATCTTTAAAAAAAATAATATTGAGATTATAAATGATAGTAAAGCCACTAATTTTGACTCAACAGTTGCAAGTATTAATTCAATAGAAAATTCAATAATACTAATATCTGGAGGAAGAATAAAAGATGGTGATTACAAATTATGGGTAAAAATTATTATTGAAAAAATTGATGATGTTTTCTTATATGGTGAAGGCTCAGAGTTACTCAAACATTATCTTCAAGAAGGAGGTTTTAGGAAAAACATATTTATTTTTAATTTACTTAAAGATCTAGTTAAAGAGGTAGTTAAATACGCAAAAAAGCATAATAAAGAGGTCATATTATTTTCTCCATCTTGTTCTAGCTTTGATCAATTTAAAAATTATGAGGAGAGAGGAAATCTTTTTAAAAAATTAATATCTAAATCTTACTTAAATTAATATATTAGGACGGTCATTACAACCAAAACCGTACTAGCAAGTTGATGTAATTTCTAGTTAAATTTTTATTGTATTTAATTTATATATAATGGAAGATAAAAAGGACTTACCTCAATCAATAAGCCATAAAAAATTATCACTTTTTATGGCTAAAGCCAAAAAAGAAAATATTACCTTCTCTCAGACTGAACAAAAAGAAAATATCGAACTTGAAGAATTTTTGAAATCAATAGATGAATTTGAAAAAGCTTCAAAGAAAATTATAAAAAAAATATCTAGTAAAAATGAAAAATTTTTAAGCGAAAAATCAACTAATTCAATTATTGCTTTAGGGGCAATGGAAGCGCATTTAAACATGGCTCTCCAAGCAATTAATATTTTTAAAGATGACGCAAAATGAACTATAAAATTCAACTATTTATAATTTAAAACTTAATAAATAAAAGAAATTTATCTTTAAATAACTACCCTGATATTTTATTTTGCGCTTTTGAAGCTTTTGCTAGTATTTTTTGTGCTTCATCCCTTGTAAGACATTTTTCAGCTTTAACTTGTAAATTATTAAGTTTTCTATGCTGTTTAGAATTTTTCATTATCTTATTTTGATATTTTTGTTTCATATAACTAAATGTTAACATATTTTTAATAATTAGTTTTTATTCACTGGCACTTCGAGAATTGAACAATCTTCATTTAAGATTGAGTCATTACTACAATATAGGGGATGTATTGGATTATTATGTTTAGTCTTCTTGATTAAAAGAGGTCCACTAGGATTATTAAAATTATTTTTTTTCAAATAAAAATATTTCTTTATTAATTCATAAACATCTCTATTTCTATTTAAAAGGAATCCATTATTTCCCCAGCCTAACCATATATTACAGTTACTATTTAATGACCAATATTGAATACTTTCTTTGATTACTTTGTTATTAAATTTACCATTAGGATCTTTGTGCAAAAATAGTAACTTTGGATCTTTTGAAATAAGGCCAAACAAATTAATAATCTTAACTTTACCATAATTATTTTTATTGCTAATTTTGAGAATTTTTTTAGTGGTATTATCTAAAAAATATTTATTAGAAAGGGATGGATTAAGTCCAATAAAAATTAATTTTTTATCAACATCGGAAATTTCTAAATCTAAAGACCACCTATATTTATTACATTTACTTATAGAACAATTTATTTTTATCAAAAATTTTATCCCAAACCAATTCCGCGAGCCATTAAAGTTGCAAAAAAGGGGATAGTAGCAAATCCTAATAGCTCTGTAGTAATAATTATTTTAAATCTTTTTACAAGATTCTCAGATATATTTGGTAATTTATTTTTACTTAAAGGGATTGCCCATAATATATAAGTAAAAGTAGGATAAAGAGATAGTATTCCTACGGCAATATATAGTGTAACTTTGAACCAAAAAATAGGATTATGTGTATAAAAATCTCCACCCTGGCCAAAATACTTGACTCTCAAAATACCTGTAACTAATAAAGCTACTCCTGCTAATCCATAAATCAAATCAGCAATAATCATAGAAATTGTCTCGTTTCTTGTTAGATTTACCTTTAAAGTCAGCCTCTCAAAAAGAAGAGAAGTGAAACATAGAATAATCCCAAGATAGTGAACATAGGCAACTAAAGCACTTTTAAAAGATTCATCAAGCCAAAAAGGTCTAAATAACATCTGGACGTTAAAATTTATACAATCATAACCTGTAGATATTTAAAATGTTACGCATAATTTCATGAAATTATTTGGATCTAACTAGGAATAAAATCTTTTTTACTCCAAACTTCAACTACATCAGGAAAATGTTTTTCCATACAGCTATCACAAACACCATGACTAAATCTAATATCACTAATGTTTGAAAGATACTTTTCTATATGAAGCCAATCTCCATCTTTGTTTTTAACTTCTCTACAATAGGAGCAGACTGATATTATCCCATCTTGATTATGCAAATGAGAAAGAGCATCTAATAAATTGAGCGAACGTTTTCTTAATTCTAAAAAAGAAACTATTTGCTTAGACAATAATTCCATGATTGTTCTTTGCTCAAAAGTTAAATTGCCTGGTTTTCTATCAATAACACACAGAGTTCCTAGTTTATTGCCTTCACTTGTCTCAAGAGGGAATCCAGCATAAAAACGTATATTAGGATCTCCTGTAACTAATGGATTATTAATAAATCTTTTATCTTGTAGAGCATCACTAATAATTAAAGGACTACTTTCCTTAATAGCATGTGTACAAAAAGACCAGTCTCTTTTAGTCTCATTTATCTCTATTCCAACTTTTGATTTAAACCACTGTCTATCCTGATCAACTAGTGTCATTAATGATATTGGTACCTTACAAGTATGACAAGCTATTTGAGTTATTGAATCATAACAAGATTCTGCTCCCGTACCTAAAATTCTATATTCTGATAAAGCTTTTAATCTTCTCTCTTCCTCGCTTTTGTCTGAAATTAGATTTTTCATGATATAGCTGTATTGCATCAACTCTAGACTTAGTCTTAAAGTAAAAAATTTTTTTCATTAAATACTTAATAAAAAAAGATTAAACTTAGTGATTTGTTACTTTTAAACCTTTGCAACTGCCCTACCAGCTAGCCAACCGCTTGTCCAACAATGTTGAAAGTTAAACCCACCAGTTATTCCATCAATATTTAAAATTTCACCAGAAAAATATAATCCTTTTATTAAAAGACTCTCCATAGTTTTAAAATTCACCTCACCAATATCTATTCCTCCAGCAGTAACAAATTCTTCACCAAAAGGGCCCTTACCGCTTATCTTATACTCATCATTAAGTAATACATTAATTATTGCTTCTCTTTCATATGAAAAAATCTCAGCCCATTTTTTATCCTCATTAATTCCAATTTTTTTTAAAAGAAAAATCCATAATCTTTTTGTTATCGATGATATAGGGCGGGCATTATGTAAATTAAGTTTTCCACATTTTTCTCTTAAATCATTAATCTTTTGTATTAGTTCATTAGCGTCTAAATCAGACCAACAGATTACTAATTTAAATTTATATTTTTCAATATAAAGTTCTCTTGCCGCCATTGATGAAAGCTTGAGAATTCCTGGGCCACTAAAACCCCAATGTGTAATGAGCAAATCACCTTTATTTTGAAATATTTTTTTATTAATATTAATTTTTAAATTAACATTCTTTGTTGTAGACCCAAGGCAGTTAATTAGGCCACTATCTTTGCAGGTGAAAGTAAATAGTGAAGGAAGAGGTTTAATAATACTATGCCCTAAAGACTTTGCTAACTTGTAGCCACTTGGATGTCCCCCTGTTGAGATAAGAATTTTCTTTGATAATAAAAATTTATCATCTCGAAAAAAAACTTGAAAAAGATCATTTGAATCTTGCAATATCTTTTTTACATAATTGTTAGTAGAAATCTCAACACCTCCATTCAGAGCATATTTTTTTAAGCATTTAATTACGTCCAAAGATGAATTAGAAGTTGGAAAAACTCTTTGATCGCTCTCTATCTTTAAAGATAGTCCTCTTGATTCAAACCACTCATAAATATCACCTGTCGCAAATCGGCTAAAAGATTCAAGAAGCTTATATCCGCCTCTTGGATAATTTTCTGCTAACTCATCAGGGAGCCATGAAGCATTTGTAACATTACATCTTCCCCCACCACTTATCCTTACCTTCTCTAATACTTTAGAAGTGGATTCCATTATCTTGATTTTTTTCAGACCATGTTCTGAAGCGGTTATAGCCGACATAAAGCCAGAGGCACCACCACCTATAACAATTAGATCAAAAACATCCAATTAGTTAATTTAAATATTATTTGAATTGATAATAGCAATTTAAAAAATAATAAACTTGATTAATAAATGAACATCTATATTTGATGCCCTTTTACTCCCATAATTACTTTTTTTACGGTAGGTTGTGATAATGAATTTATTATTCTCATACGTCAAATATTCTGAGGCCAGCTTCCCTATGAGCGGAGGGTATTTCGCTTTATTACTAGTAACAACAGGAATATGGGGTTTATTATGGTTAGGCTATAGGAACAATAAAATTAATGATGAAAATAAAGCGAAAGAGAAATTAGAACGTATAAAGTTTAAAACAGAAAGAAGGAAGAAGATGGAAAGTCTTTACCCGAAGAATAGATAGTAAATATAAGATTTTATTGATCAAATTTGTTTGTTTAATTTAGCTATTCTTTTAATTTCTGTTTTAATTAATAAGTTTTTATTTCAAGATAAATAATTTATTAATATATTGCATAATTAAATGATCTTAGTTTTATTTAAGAAAATAAGGATTTTTATGATTAGTACATTTAAGATAAAAACTGATAAAAAAAATAATTTATCAAATCAATATATTAAAACAATTGATTATATTTCATATAGTGAAAATCTATTAATATCAAAAACATTTTGGATTTCTTTTACCTATCTATTTTTATCAATTACTCTTTTGACTGGTTTGCATATGTATGAATATTTCAAATGTTTGTTGTGCTAATCTTCACTATTCAAATCATTCAATCACAATAAGCTTTTATTGATTAAATATATATTATGGATTTCAAAAATATAAAAAAGTACATACAGTATTTGCCTGGTACTTTTGTTCTTATTTATGTGTTAGTTTTAATTATTTCTCAAATATTAAAATAATTATAAAAAATACATAATTTTGATTGGGATAATAGCAGCAATAGGAGCTTCAATTTCATGGACATGTGCCTGTTTTATGTGGCGTTCTAATACTAATTTTTTTAAACCAATTGATATAAATTTTCTTAAAAATCTACTCGCATTTTTTTTCTTTTTACCTTTTTTAATTAAATTTAATCTTACAATTGAAAATAAATACTTATTTTTACTATTCCTAAGTGGAATCATAGGAATCGGTCTCGGAGATACTTTTTATTTGAAATCGCTAAACCTTATTGGGACAAGAAAAACTCTTTCCATCGAAGCTTTATCCCCCCTTTTAGCTGCATTTACAGGAAATCTATTTATAAATGAATTCTTATCAATAAAAGCTTGGATGGGAATCGCAATAGTCACTTTATCTCTGATATTAATAATAAAAAAACAAAATTATCTCATAAATGAAAATTCTATTTTAGTTTCTGAAAAATCAAGTATAAAAAATTATATCTATCCATTTTTATCGGTTTTATGCGCAGTTTTAGCTGGTTTACTTTCAAGATATGTATTTTTGGAAAATAATATTTCACCACTTATTACTACAGAGATAAGATTATTTGGTGGAATAATTTTCTTATTATTAGTTTCTAAATTTAAGGTTAACTTTTTTATTATCAATTTAAAAATTAATCAAAAAATTATTTTTATTATTTCAGTTATTTTAGGAACTAATTTAGGAATTTTGCTGCAACAGATAGTTTTTAAGACAATTCCATTAGGAATAGGGTGGACATTACTAAGTACTTCTCCCGTTTTCTCTTTATTATTTGCAAATAAGGAAGAAGGAAAAATAACAAAAGAAATTATAATCACAACATTTTTACTATTTGGAGGATTAACTTTAATAATTTTATAATGTCTCCGAGTAATAAATACTCATGTAATAAAAAATTCAAATTAATAAAATTCTTTTATAAATACTTAAAATAATGAAAATTTTAAAGAAAAAAAAATTAAGTTTAATTGAAGTATATTTTGTTTTTTTTATGTGCATTTATATTGGTTTTATAGGTTATAAATCAATAGCATATTCAATTATAAATTAATTTCTAAGAAATCTCTTGAACTGATTTTATTAGTTGACCACCATCTTGATCATCATCATCATTTGAATTAAAAAATAAGAAGAATATGCCTATCGAAGCTATTGAAAGTGAAATAGATATAGTTGCTAATTCATCCATTTTAATTTAAAAAAGATAGTGAAATTATATCAACAAAAAAATATATTTTGTCTTCAAATTTTATTTATAATATGAAGAATTAATCTAATTAATTAAAGATACATGAAAATCATAATAGATTCTCCATGCAGCGCTAGCATTATTATCAAATATGGAATTAAAAATTGGCCTATTTGGGAGTGCGAACCAAGTATATTTAATTGGAAATATGAAAAAAATGAAACTTGCCTAATCATCCAAGGAGAAGCAAAAATAAAAACTATAGATGATATCTATAAAATCAAATCAGGAGATTTAGTCAAATTGCCGAGTGGGCTTGAATGTACTTGGGAAATATGCAAGACAATTAAAAAACATTACCGTTTAGGTGATTAGTAACTAAAAACAAAATTTTTAAATAAAGTTGTGAAAAATTTATGCAAACAGTATGCTAATACTATCCAAATAAGATAGTTTATGTCATTTTCTGACGAAGAATATTTTGAGGTTATTCAGAAAAATAAAGAAGTGAAAAAAGCTTACGAAACTATAAAAGCTATTTGTAATGATTTACAAAATCAAACAAATTGTCCTGAAGAAGACATTGACTTTTTTCTAAGATTTATTGCGGGTAAATGGCAGAATTAATCTTTTTCTGCCTTTACAGCATCCCAATTCTTCTTAGGACCTGTATTTATACTAGATTCGCCTTGTGCAGCTCTAACAAAGAAAATAAACCCTACTAAACCAGATATTCCAAAAATCGCTGCGAGGGGGTTAAAAGAGAAAGAAAATGTAGATAGTAATGAGAACATAAAATTAATAAAACCAGAATAAATAATAGATTTTGAATATAAATTAAACAATTATTGTTAAGTAACATTTATCACAGTTGAGGCCTTCAAAATGTCAAATTTATTTTGTTGATTTTGAACAGAAAATTTAATTACGACAGAATTTAACCTAAAAAAAAGCTTTTCCCATTAAGTTAATTAATGCTCCAGAGCCACACCATTTCTAAATTTACACTAACATATCTAGATGGAAAATCTATTTACTTCATCCTCATCTATTTCTCCTTTAGTAGCGATTGGATGGTGCCTGTACCCAATTGGTGTATTAGTATTACTTGAGTTGTTGTTAGGTGGAGGCTTTGATGATGATAATAATGACGATCAAGATGGTGGCATGATGATACCTGCATATGCAGGGGCTAAAGGTTGAAATTAATTAAATTTCCTGAATTTTTTAAATTTTCATTATTGGCTTAATAATTAATCAACTTTTGTACATATCCAAACAACCTATCAGCTTATTGAATACAATCCCTCATAAAAACTGAATTACAATTTTGTATAGGTTGTTCTTGTAAATAATTTGGTTGAAGATAAAAATATTAATGTAGGTTGGGAATCCTGCAATTCGTTTGTTTCTAACAACGCGAATATTAATGAGAATCTCCCATTAACCTCCCTTACTTGGCATAGATAAGGGAGGTTATTTAACTCTTGTAATGAATGTAAAAACCTACTTTATTAGTTGATTTTCAGTTTTCTTTTTAGATAAAAACTACAAATCAATTCTCCTCAATCATTTAATTTAAGAGGCTTTTAAGAAATAATTAAAAACCTCATTATTATTTGCAAAATTATCAGGAAATTTATGTTTTCATATTGATCTCTCAAAATTGATTGAAAACTGCAAAGTAAATTAGTTGCTTCTTAGTATATTTTTTTACTTTTCAAGAAATTGATTTCTGTATATAAGAATAAAAGTAGATCTTGGACAAATCTACGAACCGGAATATTCGGTCTTTGATAAATTGTCCCGACAAATAATCCCTACTAGTTTTTGTTATTTGTAGTAGGGATTATTTATTACCAATTATTAAATAAATCATTTTATGATTAAATTTTATACATGATTAGATATTAAATTATTAGAATAAATAGAATTAAATTATTCCAATGGCTAACGATTTAAAAAAACCTACGGAAATAGAAAAAATATATAGCGTATTAGAATCAGGTATTGCTGAAAATAAATCAATTAAAACATATTCATTACCAAATGCTAGGCAATGGTTAGGTGCTAGATACTTTGCTCTTTGGGTAGTACCAATATACATAATAAAGAAGTTTCAAGCATTAGCAAATTCCTCCATATTTGTAAGACCCTATTCACCTTCAAAAAGTGGGCCATCATATAAGCAACCTGAAACATTATTTACATCTTTAAGGATGGTTTTTCAAGGTAAAGATCATTTAAGGTTTTTTGACCACAGATTTATTGGGATATGGATTCTGCCATTTGCTGCTACCGGAATTGTTTTTGAATTATTGTTTGTTGCTCCAACAAAAGATATTCCTCCTTTTTCATGATAAGAACAATAAAAAATTGAGCGTATAAATATTTGAATCTAATAAATTACTTTATAAAACTGATATATTTAATATTTAAATAATTTAGAAATAAAAAATTTAACTACAATACGAAAAATGCATCTTAATTCAATACTTTATATATTTTCAATATCATTAATTATTTATGTATTAGCTCTCTTTTGGCGGGATATGCCTAACCAAAAAAAGTAATATTAATTTGCTGCTTAAAACCTTATAGATCAAGTATTCCAAACTTTTGTATTTCTTTTATAAGGTTTATGACGATAAGAATATGTACCAATATTTGGTGGAACTGAATTTTTATTAGGATGAATAAAGGCATCTGCCATTCCTTCAAATAATTTTGAAAACCATGATTTAATTGATTTCATAATTTATCCTTATTTATTATCTATTTTGAATTAACTGAATAAAAAAGTAAATCAGTCAAAATTCTTATTTTTTATTGCCCATATCTAAAAATAAGGTTATTAATGTTATTAAGGAATTATTTTTTCTATGGCAATCGATCACTCAGCAGAGAGCAAAAAAGAAGATCAATCTAACTTGATGGAAATTAATAATAACAAAGTGACCTGTAAAGATGGTTTTTGCTTTCTTCCAAATCAAAATGAAAAGCAGCAAATCAATGGCGACAACATTAATATATTTGACCCTATTTGAAGAATTTTAAGAATTTCAAAAAGTACATAATGATACTTACGAAAAATTTAATATTTTAGAGCACATATATGTAGAGATAATGCTACATAAAAGTAACTTTATAGACCCAAAATATTCAATAAATCGTAAAACCATGACTTTGGTTTACATTCTTTAATATTTATGTTACATTTATTAACAATTACATAAACCTCATGTCAAAACCAAAAAAGATTGAAAAAGAAAAGCTAGTAGCAGAGCAGCTTAATGGAAGGTTTGCGATGCTTGGTTTTATAGCCGCTGTTGGAGCATATTTAACAACTGGGCAAATAATACCTGGCGTCGTTTAATGCCTAATTATTCAACTAATGATATGGCCAACGATAAACCTTTAAACATCTCATCAAATGATTCTGAACTCAAATCTAGGCTTGAGAGTTCAAATTATCCAAAGGAAGCAGAGATTGCAAATGCGAGATGGGCCATGCTTGGCTTTATCGCTTTAGTTGGTGCATACTCGACAACTGGACAGATCATTCCAGGAATTTTCTAATTCAATGAGTTCTCTTGCTGGATTTATTGTATTAATTATTTTAGTAACAATTTGTTTTACCATTTTTGCTCACAATAAACTTAAGGAACCATTTTCATCGGATGATAGTTTTCTAACTTCAAGTTATAGTTCTATAGACAAGAACTATAAACAAAATTTTTGGTTTAATGCGGAATTAACTAACGGTAGATTGGCAATGATTGGATTTATAGCCCTTATTTTAAACTATAAGATTTTCGGTCTGATCATCCTTGGAATAGTTTGATCTTATAATTTTTGAGAAGATCAAGAAATAATATTAACTTAGACAGATGATATAAAACTTTTTTTAGCAATTAAATACCTTCTAAAGTAAATTTACTTAAAATAAATGTTAATCTTCACAATTGCAAAATAGTGAGAGTAAATTATGCTATAAAATTTAAAATTCTATATTTTATTTATCAATTCGTAGTCTAGGAAAATGAATCATAATTACAGCCCACAAAGAAAAACTACTTTAAAGTGGAAAAATAATGGAGAGTTGTCAGAATTAGATATGTTGAGAATATTAGAATGCTTATCAAAAAATGAATTAAAAAATTGTGAGTTATCTTGTAACCTTTAATAATTTTACAACTATCAAAAAATAAAATGAGTTTGCCTGTATCACTACAGCAAACTCATGACGAAGCTAATCGAGACCGGTTATCGATCTATACTCATAATAGTAAGTATATTTACTTACTGTGAGTATTTTTACTTATCTATCAAAAAATCTTTCATAAGGGTTATGTATTTGAATATCAAAAAGGTTAAAGCGATCTAACAGGATAATCTTTTACTTTTTCTAATGACTAAAAATAATCAAATAACTTTTCCAAATTATAAGATAACTAATTAGGTATTAACTATTTAATTGAAGAAGTCAAAATTAAATATACTAAAAAATAACAAAAGGTATAAAATCAATTTTGTTATTAAATTTGATAGATAAATTAATTACTTTTATCAATTAATTAAAAATTTAAGATTTTAATTTAGTTTAGAAAAGCACCAAGCAAGTCAAGTTATCTTCTATAAGATACCAATCCTGTTTTTAGATTTATTTCAGATAATTTTTAAGCTTAATTAAAAATTTTTTTAAAGGTAGGAAGTCATAGAGTCATTATTTCATCTATAGTTTTAGCTATTAAATAAATGTAGATCAGAAATTTAGTTTATTTCCTTAAATCTGACATATTAGTAAATCAAGAAACTTAATTATCATATTTTATTTTACAAATCTTAGAATTGCTTTCCTGCAATCTTTTTTTTTGAAAATCAACAAACATAACTTTATTACGTCTATTAATCTTTTCTTTGATGATTCTAAATATATGAGATTCAGATTCAGTTAATTTTTGTAATTGATCAATTGTATCGACATCATCATTATCAAATGAATCAAATAAGTTAATAAATTCGTCTCTATTTTGGGCAATAAAATTTTCAGCCACCTCTTTAGGATTATCTCCATATTGAAAATCAATAAAAGCTTCATAATTATTCCATTTATTGCTTAACCATTGAAACCAATCTGATATATGCTTTTTATCTTTTTGAAAAATTTCTTTCATTTATTTCTTAAACATAAACATATTTACATGATTGTTGAATTTATTTATTTTGGCACCTGTAAAATTACTCATATTAATAATGAATTGTAAAATTAATCCTTGAAATAGAAAATAAAAATATTCTTAGGTTTAATAACAAAAATTTTAAATTATAAATTTATAAAAGCTTTTATCTAAAAGGGTCAAGAGTAATTAATCTATGAAAAATTTTTGGCCCATTCTTTATGCTTTTTTTCAATATCCTTTATTAACTTTCTTTGGTAATTTAATTTTTCAGAATTATGATTAAAATTTTTCTTTGTCACAGCGACATTATTTGAAAAAAAACTTTCTTTAGAATCCATCTTTAAAACATTAGCATCCTTAAATTTAAGGTGTAAATTTGAATACTCTAATTTATTTAATTATTTTTTTATATTCAAGAAATATTAGTAAAATTTGCATCTTTAAAAGAGTTATTATCATAAAAAATTCACCTTATCCTGCCAGCCCTTGCTAATAAATATATCCCTATCCAAATTGATAAAAATACAGGAAGCCAAGCTGCCAAAACTGGGTTCAATATACCTTTAACTCCTAAAGAACTTGAAAAAAATGATATTACATAATATAAGAAAATCATTAAAACACTTAATCCAAAACCTTGACTCTTTGATGACCTCGAATTAGCCCTAATTCCAAAACTACTTCCTATTAAGCCAAATACCAAGCAAGCAGTGGGGAGAGTAAATTTTTCTTGTATTCTTACTCTCATTCTTCTTGATTCTTTTATATTTCCTGCTTTTTTATAAAGTGCTTCTGCATTAATAGCCTGAGAAACTGTCATATCATTTGCATCAGATGGTATTTTTGCTAATTCTTGAGGCCCCTCATCCAGAGGAAACTGATAGGTACTGAAATTAACTGTGCTAGTTTCTCCATTTTTTTTAATTACCATTAGTCTCCCATTATAGAAGTCCCATAGATTATCTATTTGATTATATTTTGCCTTTTCTGCTTTAAGAATTTGTTCATAACCTATTTGCGAGAAATCAAGCAAAGTCACTTGTTCCATCATGTTGTTCCTGAAGAACTTAGCATAAAAAATGTGGGTTAAATTTTCTTGTGATTTAGAAACTTTATTATTAGAAGGATCATACTGAGATCCATATCTAGAGAACATTATATGTTTGCCTTGCTCACTACTAATAGTCTTTCCCAAAGAAGATCTTAGTGTATTCTCAGAAATACGATTTGAGACAGGGACAATACTATCATTGAAAGTAAAAGTTATAATTGTCATAACTATAGAAAGAACAATAGCAGGCATAACAATACGCTTATTTGTAATCCCTAAACTTTTAAGAGCTAGTAATTCTGAATTTGAAGATAATTTTCCATATGCCAATAAAGTTGAAAGTAACATAGACATAGGAAATGATAGGACTAAAAATCCTGGTAATTTTAAAATCAGTATTTGAAATGCAACCTGAAGAGGCAAACCAAATTCTACTATTTTTCTAACAAGATCAAACATTATTCCAACGCTTAAACTTACTACAGTGAAAGCACCTATTGCAAAAAACATAGGTGGTAGTAATTGACCAATCAACCAACGATCTATAAGAGGTATTGTATTAAATAAATATTGAATTAATTTTTTTGTTTTATTCATTACGATAATCATTATTACTATAAATATTGAAGCAAATTAATTTTGATATCAAGATGGATTATTCCACACAAATAGACTACTTGCCAGATAATTCCATGCATATACAATAGCTATACCTGAAATTTGAGCTATAAAAGTATCAGGTGAAATATATTGATAAAAAGCTGTCGCGATACCAACATTCGCAATCACTGGTAGAGAGGCAACTAAAAGGAATTTTAAAAGTCCTTTTAGAAGATCAAAACTTCTTAATCTATTACTGCGAAAAGTCAATTGATTATTGATAAGAAAATTTGAAGTTGCTGCACAAACTACTGAGAAAGGTAAAGCACTTTTAAAATCTATAAAAAATATTTTTGTTAAAAAAAGTGTTATGAATAATTGAACAAAAACTCCAGAGATCCCTACGAGGCCAAAACTTATAGCTCTCCTTGGGAGACATCGATAAGAAATATTATGCAAAATTGAGATAAAAAAGTCCCATACTATAGCTAAATCTAATTTTGATTTTCCATAGTTTCTTTCCTTAAAAATTAATGGGATTTCTTCTATTAAAAGACTCCCCTTACTTAAAGCCAATAGCTCATATAAAAACTTAAATCCATTAATTTCAATCTTTCTTATAAGTAATTCTGTATTTTTTCTATTGACGCAAAAACAACCACTTAAATAATCTGTCAGATTTTGATAATTTGATGATAAAGAAACTCGTGAAGCAATATTCGCTATTTTAGATCCCAAACTTCTCTTATCTGATAAGCCTTCAATTTGAGATGCTTCTAAGAATCTACTCGCTATTACCATATCTAAGTCAGTACCTTTAATTTTATTTATAAAATCTAATATGCATTTAGCATCATGCTGTCCATCTCCATCTAATACTATTAAAAATTCTCCTTTGCCAAATATCAAACCCTCTTTAATTGCGCTAGATAAACCAGATCTACCAACTCTGCTAATCAAATAGATATTTTGATTCAATTCCATTAATTTATTCACTTCAAAGGCAGTGCCATCTGACGAATCATCATCAACAATTATGATTTCATAGTTTAAATTCTTCAATAAGTTTTCTATATCATTAATTAGATATCTGATATTTTTTGCTTCATTAAATGTAGGTATGATAATGGATATCATTTATTTTGTTTTTTTGAAAATATTTATATAGTATTTAATTATATTCAAACATATAAATTATTAAATGCATGGATTATAAAAAGAAAATTAATTGGAACAATTATATTCTCTCATTATGTCCTTTATTTCTGATTTTATATATAAGTAATGAAACTTATGCTATTGACTATCGAGCTTTTTATTTAGCTGGCAAATCAGTAATAAATGATTTAAATCCTTACCTAAATCACATAGCAATTGATACTGATTTTTATGGCCCAATTAATTCTGAACTCTTTAAGTTCTCTGGTTGGAAATATCCACCATTAGCATCTTATTTATTTGTCCCTTTTGCTAAGTTGCCTTATGAGTTATCAAAAAATTTATTTAATTTAGTATCTTTATTAAGCTGTAGCATATTAACTTTCTTTATTATTCAAAAAAGAATCTTTCTTATTAACCCAACATCTTTAATAATATTTGGAATCAGTTTTCCCTTATTAGCAACAATTTCTAGAGGTCAAATTGAAATTTTAATAGTTTCTATGGCATTAGTTTCATTGTATTTTTTTAATAAAGGTAAAATTTTTATAAGTGCATTTATTATCGCTTTTCTAGGTTTTTTAAAAATATTTCCGCTTGCTTTGACTATTTCTTTTTTAAGAAGCAATCAAGTAAAAAAATTTATTATTTATATATTTATTTCTCTTTTAGGCTTACTAATTATAAATTTCATTTTTTGTCCAATAGAGTGGAATCAATCATTTATTGAAAGAATATTAATACCATGGGATGAAATGCCACTAGGAGAATTAAAAGAATTACCAAATAATTTAGGTGTAATAAAAGATTCAATGATGGTAATGACATCAGACTCCAGGAACTTATTTCACTCTCATTATTTTGTTTTTGGCTTTGCCAATCCACTACTTTCCGATAACCTTTTATTAAGTGGGATTATCGGAAGCATTGGAGCATTTATATGCTTATTAAAATATTCAAATTATTCAAGCGTATTATGCTTTTTAACAATAATGAATTGGATTAATATAATAAATCCTATTTCCTGGATTATGGGTTTAATTTGGTATGTGCCACTCTTTATTTATAGTTTTGATAAAGTTAAATCTTCAGGTAAAGTAATTTTAATTTTACCACTTATATTACCTCCCTTTTTAAACGCTTCTGGATATCTTGCAGCAATAATCTCTTTATGCATTTTAAAAATATTTAAAAAAGAATCACTGATAAAGTATGCAAAGGTTTAAAATTTAATATAAATCAATTAAAGTATTGATATTTAAGCATTTAAAATAATTTTTAAAAAATAAATATTAGTTATTTTTAATAGATAAGTTTTAATAAATCTAAAAGTCAATTTTAAGACTATTCGAAATGATGGCTTAGAAGTCCAATTAACATCTTATTTATTTTAAAATAATATAGAAGCTTTTGATTAAATCGAAAAAAAGAGTTTGGTTCGCTGTGTTGTTCTGAAAATAATTTTAATCAAGGAATATTTTATGAAATTATATAAATTTATTTTTTGAGTTATAAGCATTAAAAATTTAATAGCTAATAAAAATCAATTTTTATAATTTATAATTAAAATAAATTATTTTATAAATAATGATAGATACTAAAAAAGCTGCTGCTTTAGGAAAATGGATACAACAATGGAAAAAAACATACTCCGAGAGTCCATCACTTAATGAATGTTTAACATGGTTTGAATGGCAATTTGAAAATAAAGAACTTTCTAAAAAAGATAAAGAATCTATAAAAACAATTTTAAAGTTCAACTCCGATAAATAATTTCTTTAAATTTATTATTATTTATCTGACATTAAATAATTTAGTATTACTCCAATTAGAACTAAGCCTCCACCAAATGAAATAAAAGCAATTAAATCAATTAGAGATTTGTCATTATTAATTTTTAAAAAAGTAAATAAAAATATTAATAAAGGAAATAATAAAAGAATTTTATAAATAATTGATTCATTCCATTTTTTTATCTCATTAGAATTATCCTCTTCCTGAATTCTTTGTATCATTTCCTCTAAGTTTTCATTTTTATTTTTCATCATTTGAGTCATTTAAAGTGAAAAATTCATGAAATATCTTTTGAGCTATTTTATAAAATTTTTTGAATCCAAAAAATCAAAAAATTTCAGATAAAAATAATTAAATCTTATATCTTAAAATATATAATATAAAAATTATCATATTTGTAAGCAATTTATTAATAAGAGTTGATCTATTCTTAATGGAATTAATAAAACAAGATTAAGAAAAAAGCTAAATTTTTTCTATGGTCCAACGATATCCGCTAGTTCTATTTTTTTCGCGATAACAAATATAAATTAAATCTCCATTTATTTTTCTCAAAGCACACTCTATTCCATCTTGAGTTTTGTAAAAACTAGAAGAATTAGGACAAACATCATTTGCATTAACTCCAAGTCTTTTTATTAGGAGATCCCATACTTCACTGAGTTCTATATCTTCATCTGTATTAATATGCATATTTATAATAAAACCTTATTAAATTCTATCAATTAGTAATAACATATCCAGCTTCTAACTTTTACTTTCTTTTAATTCGATATTTATTGGATTTTCCTCCTCTTTAACTTCACTTTTCATAACACTAGGTTTTAATCCAAAATCATTTCTACCTAAATAGAAAAAAACTAGAATTAATGCAAAAAAACCTAGGATTGCAATTGTAGTCATTTTAAAAATTCAATTTATTAGAGGATATGAAAGCTAACAATATTAGTCAAGAACAACTTTTACTTTTTTACTCACAGAAAATACATATTTAAAGTAAAAAAATTTACCTTAAAATAAAAAATTTAATAGAAAATAAAATATGAAGCATAGCTAAATTATTAAGTATAGAATTTATATAATTTTTAATTAATTAATTTAAAGTATTTAACTATTTTTTTTTAGGAATATATAAATATTAAATACAATAATATAAAGGTTTAAAAGTTTTATGGGAGAAGCAAAAAGAAGAAAAGAATTAGGTTTAGATCCTAGACCAAAAAAAATAGTATTTCCAGAATTTAACAAAGAAGAAGTAAAAAAAAAGGTAAGAGCATTTCTTTACAAATATCCAATTATACCTTTCATATTTTATGGTTTGGCAATAATTGTTCTAATAGGAGGATTATTAAGCATCATTAAAATTTATAAGTGAAGGTTTAGGCATTTATATTTAGAATGTTGGAATTATAAGAAAATTCCGACTATAAAATATATTTTTAAATAATTCGCAAAGATTTACATAAAAACTATTTATCTTTAAAACTAATTTTTAAATAAGATAAAGTCAACAATAGCAAGCAAATTATTAAGGTAAAACCCCAATATGTATTATTATCACCACCATATTCAACTTGAGGTAAGAAATAAGGAATGTTCATACTACTTTTAAACTATAAAAGGATAAAGAGGCTTATTAATCAATATTTTTGATCAGTTTGAATAGGTTAGATTTTTACTTGTAAATTACGTTTTAAAAGTAAATTTCAGGATTCAGAATAATAGAAAGCAAGCCACTGACTTAATAATGCAATTAATTATTAAATATGGAAAGTTATTAAAATAAATCTTTAAATTTGAATATTTTAAGTAATTATTTTATTTAATAAGAATAGGATAATTAAACCAATATCGATAAAATGAATCTTATAAATTTAGTATTATTTGGATTATCTATTATTTTGCTACTTATATATCTTTTAATAAAGATATCAGGCAGGAATTCTTCAAAAAAACAAAAGAATAAAAAAAATTTAAGACTGATAAAAAGAAATGAGAGACTAGAAAAATTAGTTGCAATTGATAAAGCAAATGAAGAATATACGAAAGATGATCTAATTATGGCTGAAAGGAAAATAAAAGCTTTAAAGAATAGTAACTTCGATCTTTTTTATGATGAAGAAAAAGAATTACACTATAGAAGGCTTGAAGATAAATATAAATCTAAATGGAAGGGGACTACCTACTTTTCAACAAAGAAAGGAGCAATATATTTTATTTCAAGCCAAGGTAAAAAGATTTACATCAAGAAAAAATAAATAGATGAATTAATTAGTAAAGGATAAAGAATATTTAAATAGAACTAATTTCAACTAGTATATTTTCCGAAGTGCAAAATAATTAGACTATGAAAGTAAATCTGACATTAATAAATATTTAATAAAAATAAATTTAGATAAGTTAATAACTATGTCTCAAGAATTTATCCTAAAAATATAAAATAAAGATTAACTGAAATTTAAGAGGATTTTGTAACCCTGACCAATTGTATAAAATTTAAAAAATATAATTAGAATTACAATTAATTAATTTATTAAAAAATGGCTGTTTATCAAGATTATAAAGTGGAAATCAATTTAAACGAATTGATTGAAAAAAGGATCCCATGCTGTGACCTTTTACATCCTGATCATTGCCTAACTGAAAAACAGGTTGCAGAAATTGCTCATGACGTGAGAATGGATTTAAATCTGCATGATATTTATAAACAAGTCGATCAACACATAATGAATTATGCAAATGCTGCTGGAATAGAAAACAAAGATCATTGGATAGAATCAAAATTACCTGATTTAGATAGAGATAAAAAAGAGGAAGTAGGAATAGACTTTGAATAGACTATTTGCTTTAAAAGATATTAGGATTAATTATTAAAAGATTTTCAAAAGAATAAATTATCCCTTTTAATTTGAATTCAGTTTATATTTAAATATTTAATACATTAAGATTTTTTTAATTTTTATTATATTTTGAATATGTTGGTTTATAAAGTTTAACTGATATATTATTTTAACTTTGTTATCAGAAGCACTCGCTTGCATTCTAATTTTGAACATATGATTATCGGTTCATTATCAAACATAAAATATATTAAGGTAGTTATGCATTATCAATAATTCTTTTTGATGCTTAATAGTTAATCTTTTATTAAAAAATATTTTCTAATTGGTTTTTTATAGATTTATATTCTGAATTAATCTCATCTATTAATGTGTCTACTTCTTTCTTAAAGTCCTTAAATTCATTAATAGTTTTTTTGCTTTTATCAAAAAAGATTGATTCAAATATTCCTGGCTTAATATATTCTGTCCAATATCCTGCAAGACAATAAATCTTATTTGGAACAAGATTTATGATGAAAGAATTCTTTTTATTTTTATATTGATCAATTATTTCACTAATTAGATTTCCTTTAGTTTTACCTATCCCTATCTTTGCAATATCATAAGAGATCGATTTAACATTTTCTGATATATTTTCTCTATTTAATGTAGAGTTCCTAGAAAGTATCTTTTCGAGTGAGTAACAATAATCGAATATTTTTGTATTTTCCTTTTTTGTTGGATAAATAAAACTCGTTAGACTTAATAAAACAAAAGAAGTTAAGAAAAGTTTTTTAAACATATGTTTAGCTATCCTTTTAAATCTTATATTTATAACTTAAATAAAAATTATATTAAAGGAAAGTAAGTTAATTTAAAGTGATAATTTTTCAAAATATTTAAATTTGAAATGATTTTCCAGCTTCTTCTTTAAGCATTGACTTTAGTTGATCTCTATCTAGTTGCTCTAAATAATTTCTTATTGAAAGCCAAGATTTGCGAGTTTCTAGAGTTCCTTTCTCTCTAAATAAATTTGCAGAAACTTTATCTACTAGTTCTTTATGATTCATAGGAATAATCTATATCAGGATTAATAACTACACCATTAAAAAAATCTGCTAATAATTTTGATGGATCGCTCAAAAGAACTCTTCTATTCTTTTTTGAAATCTTTTTTGTAATTGGATTGATGTTTTTCATAATGATTATCGAAAATTGTGTGTTGCTTCAGTCCAGCCATTATTGACTAATTCATCCCATGTTTCAAAGGCACAATTGAGATCAAGTAATCTTGTATTCTTAATTCCAGCTGGTTCTCCTAGATGGTTTGTATAAAAGAGATGAGTAAAAACTTTTATATTATTTATGGGAGATTTTTTGCATCTCTCAAAAAAAATCAAACGGCTTCCTTCTGGGTTGAGCAAACAACCAGATGGGGTAGTAGTACGGCTGCCGTAAGAAAAATTAGTCCAAACATTAGCTCCTCCTAAAGTCATTAAAATAATACATGTGTACTATTAGTATAAATGTATTAGAAGTGGGTTGTCAAGTGTCAGTAATCGGGCC